>JAVCCP010000027.1 GCA_030765405.1 Candidatus Ancaeobacter aquaticus
AGATATAATCGTCTTTTGTAATCCAATTTTTTAAGCGAAATCCTTTCGCGAATATGACCCTTTGTTTAAAAACCTCTAATTAAGCTTAAAATCATACCTTATGCGTATTGTTGCGGAATCGTTGCTTGCATGTAAGTTATATTGTATATTTCTTTCATATGCCGTATGATATCAGGTACAGATGATTTATTTTCTAAACAGCTAATGATGTTTGCTGCACTGTGATTTACGGTATATACCTCGTGATTTATACAATTAAAGAGAAGTGACCCGGTATCAAAATGAGCTGTTTTAATGTGCTGTTTTAGATCGTAATAATGTGTATGTGGCATCCGTATATTACATCCTATGAGAACAGTTCCTGTCAATAGATATTGAAGAGGAAGTTTTATGGTTTGCAGCCCTGAATTACAATTAATAATCGATTTATGTGCACTTCTGAGCAAGAATGTGTTTGATAGTGATTTGCAGGAAAAATGTTCACATACGTATGATTGGGAGCATTTTTTAAGGTGTGCAGCTAGTGAGAATGTAAGCGGCATTATTTTTTATGTCTTGAAGAAAAGAGGACTATTAGAGAGCATTCCCCAAGAAGTGAGTGAAAAACTCGAACATGAATTTCTTGGCATTAAGTCAAAAAATCTTCTTCTCATGGATGAACTAAAATCTGTTTCACGTATTTTTGAAGAAGAAAAAATACCCGCACTCATTATAAAAGGAGCAGCCCTCCTTAGCCTTTGCTATCCTGATAAAGGCATGAGAGTCATGGATGATATTGATATTGTTGTTGGCCAAGAACAATTTGCGTATGTTCAAAACCTTCTGCGCGAGAAAGGATATAGGCAAAATTCTATCTATAGACATTTGTTCTATGCTCCTTCCGGAATAGTCTTTGATCTGCATGCCGATGCGTTTGATCAGGAAAGAATTCGAACAAGAAAATATTATTGCCAATGGGATATGCAAACGATGTTGGCTAGAGCCGTCAGTATTGATGATATGATCTATGTGAAAAATATATCTCCTCCTGATCAGGTTGTTATCTCATGCATTCATAATGAAAAGCATTCCTATAATTCCCTGCAGCAGTTTATCGATGTTGTGATGCTTCTAGAAAGATATAAGGATGGAATAAACTGTGGAACGTTACATGAAAGTATTGATATGCTCGGCGGAAGACGACCGAGCCGTTTTACGCTTGAATTCCTGCGCGATGTTCTTCAGTACAAGAGCCCGCTTCTTGGTTGTAGCGGTATAAACACAGTGAAACTGTCAGGGTATGAGAAGAAAATACTGAGTATGGTAAAAGAAAGAAGGCGTATTCCTATGCTTGGTATTATTATGCCGATTTTTAGTATTGATGGATGTCTAAAGAAACTGTATTATGTAGGTGAAAACGTATTTCCTCGTCCAAAGGTAATGAAAGAAATATACGGGCTTAGTAGTGGCGTATACCTCATTTATTTCTATCCGTATCGGTTTTTTAGTTTATGTGTACAGGGAGTGAAGGCATTGTGTAAGTGCCTTTGATACAGAAAACTATGAACTTTTAGTGCGTCATAGGTGCAATAAGAATATTTGTCGGATTGCCTCTTGTCAAACCTTTGGTCTCTTTGTATACTAAGTGCATGCTTATTAAAATATATAAATATTAACATAGATACACTAGAAAGGCAGGTTATGTTAGACACGTTATTTTCTCCTCGTTCGGTAGCTATTGTTGGCGCTTCACATGAAGAGCGCAAGGTCGGGTACGCTGTGATGTATAATATGGTGAATTACGGCTATAAAGGTAAGGTATATCCTGTTAATATCAAGGGCGGTGAACTTATGGGGCATAAGGTTTACACGTCGTTTGATGAAATAGGTGAGCCGGTTGATCTGGCGGTTTTTGTCATACCTCCAAAACATATTATTAATACGGTTAAAACCGCAAAACCTGATGCTTTTAAGTCAGTTATTGTCATTAGTGCCGGTTTTAAAGAAACAGGCCCTGAAGGTGTAGAAAAGGAAGATGAATTAAAACAGCTCTTAAAAGATCGTGGAGTGAGAACACTCGGACCAAATTGTCTGGGGCTTCTTGATACGTCTTCAAAGGTTAATGCCGCGTTTGGTCCCGGAATGCCTCAAGAAGGGAACATTGCATTTTTCTCTCAATCAGGTGCTTTAGGTACTGCTGTTTTGGATTGGGCAATTAAGGAAAAGATCGGTTTGTCGAAATTTATCAGCCTGGGAAACAAAATGGACCTGAGCGAGATCGATATGCTTGAAGCGCTTGCTGATGACCCGCACACTGATGTGATCCTCGGCTATGTTGAGGGAATCACTGACGGAAAACGATTTATAGAAGTAGCGCAAAGAGTATCACAGAAAAAACCTATTATCATTACCAAGTCAGGATCAACATCTGCCGGTGCGCGTGCAATATCTTCTCATACCGGTACTCTTGCAGGTTCTGATAATGCGTATAAAGCAGCATTTGATCAGGCGGGTGTTATCCGCGCTCAGAGTATTGAAGAATTGTTTGATTATGCATTAGCGTTTTCATATCAGGAAGTGCCGAAAGGCGATAACATTGTTATTCTTACCAATGCCGGTGGTCCGGGAATTATTGCTGCTGATTCAGTTGAAAAATCTAAGCTCAATATGGCAAAAATTACAAAGGATGCGGCCCAAAAGCTTACCAAAGTGTTGCCGCCAACTGCAGCTTTGTACAATCCTATAGATATTATTGGCGATGCACGTGACGACCGCTATAAAAACTCGATGGAAGTTATTTTAGAGGATCCTGATATAGACAGTATTCTTACCATCCTTACTCCGCAGGCAATGAGTAACGTCAAAGAAATTGCTGAATGTATCGCTGAAGTGAATAAAACTGCCACCAAACCGATATTTACTTCTTTTATCGGCGGGAACCTTGTTGATCAGGGCGCAGGAATATTGAATGCACACAAAGTGCCGAATTATGCGTATCCCGAACGGGCTGTCAAAGCTATAGAAACTATGTCAGAATATCGCATGATGCGGCAGGGAAAGTATGCTTTGCCCGAGAAATATTCTGTTGATAAGGCTGTGGTAAGAAAAATCATTGATGGTAATATGAAAAGCGGTGAACCGCAAATATCAGAATCTGATGCCCGCGAGATATTGATCGCTTACGGTATTCGTGTACCGGAAACTCTTATTGCGCATAAGATTGATGATGCGGTAAAAACTGCCGACAAAATAGGGTATCCCGTTGTTTTGAAGATCTTTTCCCCTGACGTTATTCATAAATCAGATGTGGGCGGAGTGAAAGTTAACCTCAAAAATGCTGATGAAGTAAAGGAAGCCTATAATTCTATCATCTCAAGCGTATCACGCGCCATACCTGATGCACATATCGAGGGAGTGCAGGTAACAAAGATGGTTACCGGTGGGAAAGAAATTATTATTGGTGTTACCAAAGATCCGTCATTTGGGTCTCTTATTATGTTTGGTATGGGGGGTATCTATGTTGAGGTGTTAAAGGACGTATCATTTAGAATTGCCCCATTGACATCTCATGACGCTGAAGTAATGATCCGTGAAATTAAGATGTTTCCTCTACTCAAAGGTGTTCGCGGAGAAAAAGGCGTTGATCTTGAAGCGGTAAAAGAATCATTGCTCAGGATCAGTCAGCTAGTGTGCGATTTTCCGGAGATCCTCGAAATGGATATAAATCCCTTCAAGGCCTATGAAAAGGGAGCTGAGTCTATGATCGCTATAGATTCACGTATTACGATCGCGTTAGAATAAATCCCGTAGAGAATTATGTTCTTCAACGGTTACAAACAAAAACATATTGTACGTAGGTATGTCATAAAAAAAGAGAGGTGGAAGTGAAAGCATTATTTATCGGTTCAACATTAGATTTTTCAGGAAAAAGGCTCGTTGCACTCGGTGTTGCACAACATTTTGTAAATAAAGGGTTAAAAGTAGGATATTTTAAACCAATAGGTGTCACGCCGGTTACTCATGAAGGGGTATTAACAGAAGAGGACGCGGTATTTTTTAAAAAGGAACTGTCCTTAAAGGATGATCTCGCAGATATATGTCCCGTGGTTTTGACATCTGAGATGATGTGCGAGATATATGAAGGTGCCCAGATCGATGTGTATACCAAGATATTAAATGCATATAAAAAGATCGCCAGAGACAAGGATATAGTGATAATTGGCGGTACGGGAAGCATCTACTCATGCAGCTTTATTAGTGCGTCTCAGGTGGATCTTATTAAACTACTTGACGCAAAAGCAATTATTATCGACAGATATGATTATAGTGAGAAGACCATGGTTGATGCATTGACCTGGACAAAGAGTATTCTCGGTGATGCGCTCCTCGGTGTTGTGATGAACATGATACCGAAGACAAAAGAAAAGCTGTTTCGGTCACATATCGTACCATTTTTACAAAAAAAGAATATTGAAACTGTTGGTTTCATGCATGAAGACCCTATTTTGCATTCTCTTTCTGTGAAAGAGATCGTTGCTTCTCTGGATGGAAAAGTAGTGTGCTGTGAAGATCAGCTTGATAACCTTGTTGAACGTGTTTGCGTTGGTGCGATGACGGTTACAAGCGCACTGAAGTATTTCAAGAACATACACAATAAGGCTGTCATTACCGGTGGAGATAGAGGGGAGCTTCAGCTTGCAGCTCTTGAAACATCAACGCGATGTTTGATATTAACCGGTGATCTGCAGCCGCACAATAATATTGTGATGACGGCAATGGCGAAAAAAGTACCGATTATTGTTGTCCCATATGATACTTTGACGACCGCAGATAAGTTTACGACGGTATTGGGACATGTGAGTTTGAAGGGGCAGGATAAGATTGATCGTGCATTATCAATTGTCAATGAATGTGTACAGTTTGATGCTATTGATGCATTTGTGAAGTAATTATTGGAAGGCTCTTATGATTCACGAAATTAGAAGGTATGGTGATCCTGTTCTGAGGGCGAAAGCCGCGCCTATTACAGAGATAACAGATTCGATAAGAGTTCTTGCTCAGGACATGATAGAAACAATGAGGAATGAACCGGGAGTTGGCTTAGCTGCACCTCAAATCGGCCAGTCTGTTCGGCTTATTGTTTTTGAACTGACAAATCTTAACATTGGGTCAACTGCATATATAAATCCTGAGATAATAGAAACACAGGGATCAATACGAGGCGATGAAGGTTGTTTGAGTGTTCCGGGGATTTATGAAACGGTTACGCGTTCCCAATGGATAAAGCTAAAAACGCAGACACTTGAAGGAGAGGAAATCATAGCAGAGTATTCTGATATGTCAGCTGTCGTTCTCCAGCATGAGATAGATCATATCAACGGTATATTGTTCATAGATCATTTAAATTCTCTTAAACGTACATTCTTATCCAAAAAGCTTAAAAAAATAAGCTCTCAACCCTATATGTAATAAATATCCGCTGTTTTTATCAAAAGAAAGTTATGTAATAAATGACATTTTTAGGGGCACAGATTTTTAAAAGTATATGGCTCAGCATAACCAGCTTTCAGTTTTATAAAGACATACTGAGACAGCCATTCTATAAAACCCTGCAGTATTTTTGTGTTGTTGCACTCTTAGCATCACTGTGCATCGGTCTGCGCTATACGATAACATTAAAAACAGAGCTCAATAAACTTGCGCAGTGGACACTGTCGCATATCCCTGATTTCTCTATACGAGATGGTGCGCTCAACTATGCTGATCCTCAGCCACTCTATGTCGAAGAGGGAAATTCCGCTATTATCATCGATCCTTTTGATACGAAAACTACGCTTGATAAGAAGTATGGTATGGGCGTTTTAGTAAACAGGCAAAAAGTATATATCAGGCTTGATGCACTGAAAGAAAATCATTTTCAGTTTAGTGAAATAAATCTTGCGATACTTGGCGCGACATTTGCAGCTGCAATAATTCAGCCTGATATTGTTGAAAGCGGAGTGCTCAATACCGCGCAAATAAAAGATTTTGTTTTTAATGAACCTAATGTCCATAAGTGGAAGAAAACCTTTGCTGTCATAAGCATGATATTCTTTCCGCTCTTTTATTTTCTTTATTTTTTAATTGCAAAGCTTATTCAAGCAGCTTTTTTTAGTATGGTTATCATTATTTCAAATAAGGCGCTCAAAGAAATAGGTGTTACGTATGAACATATGTTTAATGTGTGTGTCTATGCAGTGACGCCTGTTGCGCTCCTGATGGTGATAATTGCGTTTGTTGGTATTGTTGTTCCCTATATTGAATTTATTTATTTATTTTTATATGTAGCTTTTTTGTTAGGTGCACTGTCTCAGATTATTCCCAAACCAAAAAAAAGTGAGCCAGAAGAAAATACTGATGATTGGATGTGAGTGGAATGAACATTGTTTTCTTTGGTACACCGGACATTGCCGTTAGTTGTTTAAACGATATAGCGCTTAGCGCACATACTATTTGCGGTGTTGTTACCGTTTGTGATAGACCTCAGGGTAGACACATGCATGTTACGCCTTCACCGGTAAAAATGGCTGCCGAGCAGCATGAATATCCTCTCTATCAATTTGAAAATATTAATTCCCCGGAATCTATTGATACATTAAAAAGTCTTAAACCTGATCTGTTTATCATTGTCTCCTTTGGTAAAATACTCTGTGATGCATTGATTCAGGTCCCGTCTATGGGTGCACTCAATATTCATATGTCATATTTGCCAAAGTTTCGCGGGGCAACACCGATACAGCGGGCACTTTCTGAAGGATTCACCCGTACGGGAATCACCGTTTTTTATATAGAAAAAAAACTGGATGCCGGAGATATTGTTTTGCAGGAGTATGTTGATATCGGCAGGTATGATACGTACCAGTCGTTATATGAACGGTTCGCACGTATGAGCGGGCCCTTCGTTCTACGCGCACTTGATATGATTGAACGGGGCCAGAGTAAGAGAGTAAAACAAGATGATGTGGATGCTACCTACGCTCATAAATTCAGTAAAGATGAACAGTTAATAACATGGGATAAGCCCGCGCGCGATATTTTTAATGTGGTGCGGGCGCTTTACCCGAAACCATGTGCGCATACATATTTCAAGATACATGGTAAATATGAATTGATTAAAATACATAAAGTGACATATGATGATATCGTCAATGACGACGCCAGTGCTGTTCCTGGACAGATCATAGACGTTACTAAAAACAACATTGCTGTTAAGACTGGGCATGGTGTTATCAGCCTGAAAACGCTGCAAGTGCCGGGTAAAAAACCAATGGATGTTTCAACATTTTTAAATGGCTATAAGGTGGCATGTGGGGAACAATTTAGAAAAGAGATCTAGTTGTATCGAGCGCTATAAACATAAGCTCTCGTTAAACTCAAGAGGGTCATACCTGCAGGAAGCGATTCTTTCTTTCAATAACTGGCGTTCATACAGAAGCGCTCATAAATATACCAGTGACCAAATAATTGTATTATGCCCTCATTGTCTGCAGAAAAGTGATTGTCCTCACAAGATTATTGTAAACGCGGCAAATTGCAAAAAATGCGGAAAATGTTCGGTAAAGGACCTTGTTGAAATAACTGACCGATACGACATTCGGATTCATTTTGTTGCCGGTGGGCGGGAGGCGGTCCGTATTATCAAAAATCCCGAGACAAAAGCGATTATTGCCGTTGCATGCGGAAAAGAGCTTTTTTTAGGGTTTCTTAAGACATCAGGAAAACATGTTATTACGGTACACAATGTATGGCCGCACGGCCCATGCAAGGATACCATGGTCGATTATACGGAAGTTGAAGAAGCTATCCAGTTTTTAATAAAAAAATAATACAAACGGGAATACCTATCTGTGAGTAATAAACGTGGTGTGTCAAAAACGAGAGAATGTGCTGTTAAACTTGTTGAACGTGTAACATGTTCTCAAACAGCAACCGTAAAAAATCTTCTTTCGCATTATATGAACACCTCCGGCATTTCCGGTTCTGATCGTGCGCTTTTTACAGAATTATCATATGGGGTTATACGGCATCTCAATACGATTGATTGGTATATAAAGAAATATTCCTCGCACAAAAACATTGATCCGTATATCAAGAATGTGTTGCGTGTCGGAGTGTATCAACTGGTCTATCTAGATAAAATACCTCATTATGCAGCGCTGAACGAAAGTGTAGAATTGGCAAAGGTAAAAAGTATCAAGAGCGGAAACTTTGTTAATGCCCTGTTACGCAAAGTTACGACATCTTCAAAGGATATCTCAGGGTTTCTCAAGAAAGACAACTATGTTCAGTATCTGTCAATTATGTATTCTTTTCCTGAGTGGCTAATAGTAAAATGGAAAAGTATATTGCCGGAGAAAGAGCTTGTACCATTTTTGGAGGCAATGAACGCATCCCCTGAAATTACCCTTAGAGTAAATACACATAAGCTCTCAAGAGATGAGCTCCTGAACCGCTTGCATAAGCTGGGTATTTCTGCAAGTGCCGGCACACATCCGTTGGCTATTCGTATACAATCTTCTATTATAATTGATGATCTCAAAGAATATAAGGATGGGTGTTTTTATGTGCAGGATGAATCAACACTGAGAATTGTTGATATGCTTGATCCTCAACCAGGTGAAACAATACTCGAATTGTGTGCGGCACCCGGAGGTAAAACGACCTATAGTGCACAAAAAATGAATAATGAAGGAATAATCTATGCACTTGATAATGACGATAAGCGGCTAGAACGTTTAAAAGAAAATTGTGATCGAATGGGGTCTTGTATTGCTCGGCCTATCTGCCAGGATCTGTTAAAAGAAAAAAAGATCCTGTCAGTAGATTTATGTGATAGAGTTCTTGTGGATGTGCCGTGTTCTAATCAAGGGGTGCTTTTAAAGAGGGTAGAGGCAAAATGGCGTATCAGCCAGCGTGATATATCAAGACTAAGCAAAGTGCAAGAAGAGCTGTTACTCATTAGTGCAGACTATGTAAAAAGCTGTGGCGTAATGGTTTATAGTACCTGCTCGATTGATACGGCTGAAGATGAGGAAATTATTAAAAAATTTCTCGCTAAAAGAAATGACTTTTATGTGGAAAAAATGTTTAAAACATGGCCACATTTAGATAAAATTGATGGTAGTTTTGGTGTAAAACTAATAAGAAAATAAAGGACGCTATGTCTCCGGTACGTGATAATGACAAAAGAAACGGCACTGAACGAAGAGGTACTCCACGCAGAAAGCCAATCAAGGTAGGATTATTAAATAGATTGCGTATTGTTTATCGGCGAACAGGTGGTGACCGAAGAAGTGGACTGGATAGACGAGATGGTATTTCCAGTGAGTATCGCAAAGACCTGATCATCAAGGTTACAAAAAAATTCCTTTTAATGACAAAACAGCCAGAAAAGGCTAAAATGACCTATATCTGGCGGACAGGTTTAAGGGCAATAACCTTTGAGACTGTTAAGGCAAGGCAAGTGCTGGAAATTTCGATACAGAGGACACCTGAGGAGCAACCGTTAATTCTTCTCGGAAAAATACTGAAAACGAGAAAAATATTTACCGAGCACGGTTTTGCTACAGAAGCTGATGTGCAGTTTTGTGATCTTACCGAACACCAGAAAAAAGTGATAAAAGATCTTATATGGAGTGATGCGGAGTAATACCATGCAAAGAGAAGAAGTCGACCATAAAACAAAAATACTGATTGTTGATGACAGTAGATTGAGTGTTGATCTCTTGAAGCAGATTATTCAGCCAATGGGACATGAAGCAATCATTGCCTACGACGGTATTACCGCACTCAAAAAAGTTGAAGATGAAAAACCTGATCTTATTTTGCTTGATGTGATGATGCCTCATGTAGATGGTTTTCAGTTGTGCGAAAAACTTAAAAGTGATGAAAAAACACGTTTAATCCCGATTATTATGATCACTGCGCTATCGGACTTAGCTGATAAGGTAAAAGGTATTGAAGTTGGTGCTGATGATTTTATAAATAAACCGTTCAATGATACAATATTGTTTGCGAGGATCAAATCACTCTTAAAAACAAAATATTTAAATGAAGAACTGGAAAACGCCGAAATGGTTATTACTAGTCTCGCGCTTAGTATTGAAGCAAAAGACGCTTATGCAGAGGGTCATTGTGAACGATTGGCAATATATTCAGTTGCACTCGCAGAGTACCTTGGTTTTCCCGAAGAATATTGCAGGGCTTTGAAACGCGGGGCCATCCTTCATGATATTGGAAAAATCGGTATTCCTGATAATATACTCTTAAAACCCGGTCCGCTCACCGACGATGAATGGAAGATTATGAGATTGCATCCTGTTATAGGAGAGAAGATATGCAAACCTCTGCGTACGCTTGCCAATGCGGTACAGATGATCAGACATCATCATGAGAGATGGGATGGAAGCGGGTATCCGGACGGTTTGAAGGGTGAAGAAATACCCATTACTGCACGGATTTTACAGGTTGTTGATGTGTATGATGCTCTGACCACGAATAGACCCTACCGCACATTATTAACCGAGAAAGACGCAATAAAAGAATTATGGAGTGAAGCCGAGAAAGGCTGGCTTGATAAAGAACTCGTTGGGGAATTTATGAAGCTCCTGAAAAAAGGAATCTTTTAATAAGTGCTTTTCACCATACGAGCAGTTTTCTCAAGGATTTAAGAATGAACCCACGATATTTGTCCCACACGTCCAAAGATAATCTAAAAGCAGTTTCATCAGCATTTAATGAGAGGTTATCATCATGTGATTTATGTCCTCGAAAATGCGGTGTGAATAGATTGCAGGGTGAATTGGGATATTGCGGTCTGGGCAGGTACTCAAAAGTATATACGTCTATGCCTCATAGGGGAGAGGAACCTGTTCTTTCAGGGGTAAACGGGTCCGGTACAGTATTTTTTTCTCACTGTAATCTGAGGTGTGTATATTGCCAGAACCATCAATTTAGCTGGGAAGGAAAGGGAGAAGAGGTAAATTCGTTTCAGCTGGCAGACAGTTTTCTGGAATTGCAGGACCTAGGTTGTCATAATCTTAATCTTGTTACGCCAACACATGTTGTCCCCCAAATAATAGAAGCGCTCATATTAGCTATTGATAAAGGGTTTTCGCTTCCCATTGTGTACAATACCAGCGGGTATGACTCTCTGAAAACGATACAAATGCTCGCAAGTATCGTAGATATATATTTGCCTGATATGCGATACGGGGATGATGCTGCGGCGTATACTTTTTCCGGGTGTTTGGACTATGTATCGATCAATCGACAGATAATAAAAGAAATGTTTGCACAGGTAGGGGATCTCGTAACAGATAATGGGGTTGCGATAAGTGGACTAATTGTAAGGCATTTGGTTTTACCTTCTTTGGGAGAGAGCACTCACAATGTATTAAAATTTATTGCCAATGATTTGTCACCTGATATGCCAATCAGTCTTATGAGGCAATATGAACCTGTCCACAAAGCATGCGAGCATCCCGTAATAAACCGTCGAATTACACACGCTGAGTATGCATATGCCGAGTCTCTTTTAGAAAAATATGGATTTAAAAATGGGTGGATACAGGACCAGATCGATACTCACGAGCGTCAAGAGTTTCTTGGAGAATTTTTTAATGATTAGCGTATAGGTTTTAGAATTAGTTTTTACTATCCGCTATCCGCTATTGATAACGAGATGCCTTGACATGTAGTCCTATTATATTACAATACCAATACTATGAAAAAATATTATTTGTTATTACAAATTTTTGTGTTGTTTGCCTATAGTATAGGTTTTTGTTCAGTTTCGTATGCTGAAGTAGGGGACACTTTTTTTAAACGAGGAAACGAGTATTATAAAGAGAAGCGCTACGGTGAAGCGATCCATATGTATAAAAAAGCAATACATATCAATGAAGAACATTTGGGTGCGCTATATAACTGTGCTCTTTCATATGAGATGCAGGGACAGTTGGGTGATGCTATAGATTGTTTCAATAAAGCGATTTTTATTGACCCGACATATAGTGCTGCCCGAATAGGGCTTGGTCTTACGTATACGCGACAGGGAAGATATAACGCAGCGATAAAAGCTTATAAAGAAGCACTTGATGTTGATCCAAAATATTATATTGCGCATCTTAACCTTGCTGCGGTATATGCAAAAAAGAAGATGTATCCTGAAGCGATAGAAGAAGCGCAGATCGCACTCACCATTGATCCTCATGATGTTAATGGACATCTCATTTTAGGGAATATTTACTATGTAAAAAAAGAATATGATAAAGCGATCGAACAATATGAATGGATTTTGAAGATCGAGCCGCAATATGTTTTTGCAAAGCTGCATATTGGCATGGCGTATGCGGAAAAGGGGATGTTTGAAAAAGCGATTAAAAGCATAGAAGGCGCAAAATCAATGACAGAGGACTATGGGTATGTGCATTATTCTCTTGGTAAAGTATATTTAATGCAAAAGTCTATTGATCAGGCAATACGAGAGTTTAAACGAGCCATAGACATAAACCCTGATTTAGTTGAAGTATATCTCGATATCGGAAAAGCCTATAATGAAAAAGGTGACTATCTCCAATCGTTACGGTATTATGGGAGGTATGTTGAAAGTCCGCTTGCTAAGGAAAAACAAAAACAAGATGCTAATGCAGAAATTGAAATGTTACGAAAGAGGATAAACAAATGAGTGGTTTTCAGAGAAGTTTTCATTTAGTGCATATTTCAAAAATGCTTAAGAAAAACAGGGTGCACGATATTGTCGCAACAAAAAAAGAAGATGTGTTGCGTGAAATGGTCGATGTTTTAGCGCGTGCGCCGGAAATAAATGATGCAGATGTATTATGCGAAGGTATTTTAGAAAGAGAACAAACGCTTTCAACAGGAATTGGTATCGGGATTGCTGTCCCACACGCGAGAACCAATACGGTAGACGATTATGTGATTGCAGTTGGAAGAAAACGCGGGGGGCTTCTTTTTGATGCAGTAGATGGAGGACTGGTATATCTCGTGTTTATGATCGCAGGGCCAGATGCTTACTACGAAAGATACCTGAATATTCACGCTAAAATAATGTTCCTAATGACGAATGCTGACTTTCGCACAAAGCTTATTAACGCAGGGACCTCGCTTGATATATATAATTTATTAAAAGGGAAATAAAATCTGTTTGTTTTTGAGATAAGAAAAGTGTGCGTAATCGTCTTTACTTTGTGTTAGAAATATTTTTCACAATATTTTCACATAGCTCGGTTAGTGAATTGTCTCGAGCACCCATCACAAGGATCGTATCGCCTGAACGTGAATTCTTTTCCACCCAGTGCATAATATCCTTTTTGTCAGGAAGGTACTGACAGTCTTTTTCGGGCTGATTTGTTTTAATCTTCTCTATAAGCTCTGATGAGTGAATATCCCGAGTAGCGCTTCCTCCTGCATCATATATGTCTGTAATAAACAGGATGTCTTTATCGCGTATCTGATTTGAGAAAAGAGTTATATAATCATCCCTAAGATGTTTTGTTGGCGCAAATCCATGGGGTTGGAAAACAGCGATCACACGGTTACAGTGTGGACGTAGCGCAGATAATGCTGCAGAGATCTTGTCCGGGTTATGTGAAAAATCATCATACACTTTTATACCGCGAGTTTCACCAATGAGTTCCAGCCGCCTTTTAATGCCTTTAAATTGTTTGAGGGCTGAGGCGATATCGGTAAGAGGTATATCTAATGTGTGGCATGCAGCAATAGCGGTTAGAGCATTTGCTATATTGTGACGTCCCGGGAGCGATACTCTAAAAGAAGTATCTTTGACTGTAAATTGAGAGTAAGTATCGCAAGAAGTTATTTCATGCGCTTGATATTCAGCACATGTATCGATACCGCAGGTTATTGCCTTTTCCTTCGGTACAGTTAATGTGTCCGTATAAGGACAGTCATTATTGATGATAACTGTTTGGGAGGTGTTGTTAATAAATTCTTGGAAAAGAGATAGTAACACCGAGATATCTTTATGGTCTTTACTGATATTTGTCAGGACTGAAATCGTTGGTTTGTAGAGAACAATGCTACCGTCACTTTCATCTGTTTCAATGCATATGATAGGAGATTGCCCATGAAAAAAATTTGCTAAAGATGGTGTTTCGGATAGATTTTTTAAGATACCGCCGCCAATGTAGGTTGGATTATGGTTGCATAGATCCAGGATATGGGCAATCATTGCGGTCACTGTTGATTTGCCACTTGTCCCGCCGACTGCAATACATAGTTTCTCATTGGATAAAGCCGCGAGAAGCTCGGCTCTGGTCATGATAGTGATTGCATTGTCATGAGCACTTATAATATCTGGATTATCTTTTTCGATCGCGCTTGAAACGATAACCGCGTCAGGTCGTGTTTTTATGGCAGAACCATCTTGTGGGTACAGAGTAATACATTGATTGCGAAAAATATCAACAAGAGGGTTGCCTGATAAACCCTGTGTATCAAACGACCTGTCAGAACCGGTAACAGTATTCCCCTGACTGCGGACTATTTGTGCAAGTGGACTCATGCCACTTCCTGCAATACCAATAAAATGATAGGAACATCCAGGTTTCATAAACCTATTATAAATGGTTGCTCTATTAAAAAAAAGGTTTATTTAATAGAATTATAAATTATAATCTAATATTATTAGTGTGTACGTATATTCAAAGTGATAGGTAATAGGTAAAATGATAATAAAACCGCATGCCCTGAAAAAAGGCGATCTTATTGGTATAGTGTCGCCGTCGAATACCGTTTTGCTAGAAAATCTTAACTATGCTACTCGGACTCTCAAGAGATTTGGTTTTCGGGTGAAGTATAAAGAACATATATTGACTCCTCGCGTCTATACTATAGAAGAAGATAAATTGAGAGCCGAGGATATAAATGAACTGTTCCGTGACCCTCAGGTCAAAGCGGTTATTCACGCAAAAGGCGGATATGGTATGATAAGAATACTTCCGTTTCTTGATAAAAATACGATACGATCAAATCCGAAGGTTGTGCTCGGATACAGTGATGCGACAGTGTTTTTATCTTATCTTCTCTTTCAGTGCAACATGGTTGCATTTCATGGGCCAATGTTACTGGGTGAGATAAATACCGCTATGAGTGCAATAAAGAAAAATTCTTTCTTAAATGCGTTAATGGTCAATAAACCTTTAGGGGTATTGACGCACAAAAAGATATCTGTTATTAAACACGGTAAATGCTCCGGGAAGCTTGTCGGAGGGTGTTTAACATCTATTGTGCATATGATGGGTACTCCATATGAAATTAATACAAAAGACACGATACTTTTTATAGAGGATGTCGGTGAATATTATCACCACTTTGATGAAATGCTGTATCATTTAAAACTTGCAGGAAAATATGATTCGGTAAAGGGAATTGTGTTTGGAGAAATGCTTCGATGTGGAACGCACAGAGGATTAGTTGAGAGGATTAAAGAAACTTTTAAGGAATATGATATTCCTATACTCTTTGGTTTTCCTTCCGGACATAGTAAGACTAATTTGACAATACCGCTGGGTATTAATGTTTCGATTGACACGAAGATACCGGGGATTGTTTTTAATGAAAAGGCGTTACAGTAACAGTGGTTGAGAAGTAATAATAGGAGGACACAGTGAGATCTTATAAACAATATTTCTTTATAATGATAATCGGACTTATTTTGAGCGCAAGTGTTACTGAAGACAGTTTTGCCGCTAAACGGAAATTAAAGCCTAAGGCACGCCTCGATGAAGTCTATCTCTTGCTGACAAAAGCCAACAGTGATGTTGATCGCGGCCGTGAAATACAAGCATTGAAAGGGTTTCTCTTGGGGGTCAATGAGCTGAAACTAATACAAAAACAACATCCTGAATTTGAACCTAAAGAAGTGGCGGATATTATTAAGGTGCTCAATGCGCAGACTGAGGTTCTTAAAAGAAGAGTGATGAAAGACGGTCTCGTTGAATACAGAGGGAAAACACTTTCGCTTGAAGCGTTTACAAAAATGATTAAAAAAGAAAAAGATCGCCAGGAGCGCGGGGATCGGTTTCAAAAATGGCAGGCAGAAGAACGGCGTAGAAGAAACGCACAGCGTATACAAAATGAAACCAGGCGGCAAGCTGAAGAACGCCGACTTCAGAGAGAACTGCACCGTCAAAGGGAAGATAAAAGATTGCGTGATGAAACGCGCCGTCAGGCCCAGCAGCGTAGAGAAGTACAGGATCGACGAAGAAGGTATGAAGAACAACAGAGACGTTTGGAGCAACAGAGAAGAATGGATCATAGGTAACGATATATGCAAAGAGACATAAAAGGAAAAACCGCAGTGATAACGGGGGCTTCTCGGGGTATTGGCAGAGGTATTGCCGTAGCGTTTGCCGAAAAAGGTATTGATGTAGCGCTTATTGCGCGGTCTCGTGAAGCACTTGATGAAGTAAAAGATGAGTGCGAATCACACGGAGTTTCTGTTCTTACCGGTATCGTTGATGTTTCATCTGAAGATGATGTAGTTGCATTTAGGGGTGAAGTTGAAAAAGCTTTTTCAAAAGTTGATTTTCTCGTGCAGTGTGCCGGGCAGTATCTTGAAAAAGACTTTTTTGATACGACAATGGACGACTGGAACAATATAATCGGTAGTAATTTAACAGGGACATATCTCTTGTGCCGGGAATTTGGTAAGGTACTGTCAAAAAATAAGAATGGTGGAAAAATAATTAATTTTTCCAGTGTTGGCGGGAGAATTGGTCTGGAGAAGAAAGCCTTGTACTCTGCATCAAAATTTGGTGTTGTGGGTCTTTCAAAAGCACTAGCGAAGGAATTAAAGGCGTATGGAATATTAATCCATACGATATATCCTTATATGGTAGATTCTTTGAATGAACGTAATTGGGGCAATGAGGAGAGTGTCCTTGATTGTCTTAAAGTAGAAGATGTGGTTGAGCTTGTTTTTTACCTCATACAGTTACCGCGTCGTGTTGTTATAGAAGATATTTATTTAGATACGTTTAATAAAGACCGTATATAGTACCTCGAGATTTGAGTTTTATTGTATGTAGAATATTTATTTACGATCAACGATGAACTATCCCCAAAGGGGACAATACCCAGAAAAATTTATTTATAAATTTTATGGGTGTGAACGATAAACGAAATCAAGGAGTGTTATGGCTATTCATCCAACAGCAATTATTGGTGACAAGGTTACAATTGGAAACAATGTGGATATTGGTCCCTATGTTGTAATAGACGGTGTTGTATCAATCGGGGATGGGACAACTATACTTGCTCATTCCTATATAACCGGATGGACAACAATAGGAAAAAATAATCGTATACACATGGGGGTGATACTCGGCCATGAACCGCAGGATGTTTCGTACAATGGTCAAGAGACTTACCTTGAGATAGGTGACAATAATGTGTTCCGTGAACATTCTTGGATACATCGAGGAACAAAAGAAGGGTCAAAAACCATTATAGGTAATAATAATTATTTTATGGGGTATGCGCATGCTGCCCATAACTGTATTATCGGAAATAACGCTATTATAGCGTCCAATACCTTGCTTGCAGGTCATGTTGAGGTCGGTGACCAGGCGTTTGTTTCAGGAAATATTGTTGTACACCAGTTTTGCCGTATAGGGCGTCTTGCAATGATAAGCGGTTTATCTGCTGTAAATAAAGATGTCCCTCCGTTTATTACTTGTGGGGGGAGAGGAGTTGTTCCTATTGCCCCTAATAGTGTTGGCTTAAAAAGGGCGGGTATAGGGCTTGCCGGACGTACAGTTATTAAAAATGCGTTCAGACTATTGTTTAATTCTGGGCTTAATGTAAAACAGGCAATTGCTGAAATAAAAAAAGGCGATCTCACGCCGGAAGTTCAAGAGATGATAGAATTTATCGAGTCTTCAAAGCGGGGTATCTGTAACCCTCCGGGACAAAAGCATGCTAATGTGGATATTTTATGAGAAACTATTAGCGTGTAGCGTAGAGCGCTTAGCGTATAGTAAAAAAACAATTTAAGCAAAAACTAAACGCTATCCGCTAAACCCTAACCGCTATTTATGATTGTCTTTTTTGTGTAACAAAAAGAGCAATGCATCCTCCTTTTAACACGGCGATTAATATGCAGGTTTGAGTTAATCCGAGAATGGGAATCGCGTACATACCCGTAAGAAGTGCACCGCACGCCGCGCCGAAACAGTCCCATCCATCTATCATTCCTGCAGTGTGACCCAGAGATTTCTGTGTAGAAAAATACAGTTTGTTTGCGAGAGGAAATTCTCCACCAGTCAAAAATCCTGATACGAATACAAGTATGTAAAAAATATACATTGATATATTTGCCGTGAGAATCAATGTAGATGAGAGCGAAATATGCCACAAAATAATCGGTAGTGCCAATGCAAAAACAAGCAGAGTGCTTTCAAAAATAATGAAAGTGGCAAAAATACGTTTAAACAATGTGTTGGTGAGAATGCTCCCGACGGTTAGCCCTGCCATGAACAGTGCAAGTAGTAAACCTATTTTTTGGTATATGTATCCGTAGGTATTTTGATACATGAGTATAAGGGCTATTTCAAAGGCCATACCCGCCATACCGGTTATAAAGATTGCGGTAAGCGTGTTAAATCTCAGATTTGGTTTAAACGCTTTTTTGCGGGATAGGAATAACCGCAACAAAAAAAACAGGATAAGAACGAGAAGGATTGTTTTGAATCGGATTTTTCTTATCAAGCCAAGCACATGATTTAAATGAGAGCCGGAATATCTATCCCACAAGACGAAATTAAGGTAATAGGTTATCGGTTTGAAATCAGTGTTTACTAACGAAGCGGTAGTTTTTTTGAGCATTGAGTTTATATAGGAAACTCTGTCAGGTTGAAAAAATTGTCTTAATATCACGGCTTTAAAATAGCGGCTTTTTGTTCCGCTTGCAGTATACCTCTTACTGAGAGTATTAGGATTTGTTGTAATAACGCCTTCTTCCTGAGCGGCAAAGAAGTAGTTTTGTGTTCCTGGTGTTACGACAATGTGTGAGAAAACTTTTTTGAGTGTTTGGTATACGGATCCGATATAATCATTTAAATCGGTGTCTAAATAATCGCTTCCGGAACTGATCTGCGAGGCACACACACCATTTGGTTTAAGTATATCCAGAACCTCATTATAAAAATTGAGTGTGTAATAACGGTTGACGAACGCAGTTGAAGGATCAGATACGTTGATTAATACGATATCATAGGTGTTTTCTGTATGTTTTACAAAATATCGTCCATCCGATAAATGAATAGTGAGCCGGGAATCTTTCAGAAAATCATTGTTTGGCGGTTCCAGATGATCTGTGACAAGGGTAATAAGTGCCGGGTCAAGTTCAACATAGTCTACGCTCTCAATAGGGTGTAGTAATATTTCACTTAGTAATCCTCCGAGTCCACCGCCTATAAGAAGAATGTTTTTAGGTGACGGATGCTGGGAAAGTGCTAAGTGGGCATATGACGCGTATTGATACGGATCAGGAAATGAAAGCATATATTGACCGTTACCAAACATACTATAAAGATCTTCTTGTTTTCCTAAAGAAAGATTTTCGTATTTTGTATCGGCAGATGTGATGTATTCAATATTAGGGTTAAAGCTGTTCCAACGTTTTATGATAGAAGAGTTGTTTAAAGAATCGGAATATCCAAACCATATTAAAAGTGGTATTCCGATAAGGCTGATAATAAACGGGACAATCACTATTGTGCGCGAGATAGTTTTCTTGATACTGAAAAATAAAATGAGGGAGAAAAAAGCTATTATAATTGCAAAGGCGCACAACACGAGAAACTGGTTAGAAAGTTCGACAAGAAAATACGTAAACAGTATTCCTCCCGCGATACTTCCAATACATTCTGAGATATATACTTTACCTATAGGTTGAGCAGTATGTGTTTTTGTAGTCTCTATCTGAGAAACCATTTTGCAGGCAGTGGGGAAAAATGCGCCTGCAAGAATTGAAAAGGGAAGTATCCTTAGTGCCGTTGCCTTAAAAAGTGTGATAAGAGGGACTAAATGGCCCGGAGAAACATTAAAAATAGATCGTGTTAGACGTATGAAATATAGTTCCTTTATCAGCAATATCGAAATAAGAAAAACGAGAGCGAAAAAGTACGGGGCGGCATCTTTATAAAAACGTGATAATTGGCCGGCTGCGATAGCACCGATTGTTATCCCTAAAAGCCATTGTGAAAGAATAATGCCGATAGATAATTCGTTACCAAAGAAAATGACAAGAAATTCGCGAAGAAATATTATCTGCGCAATAGTGAAAAACGTTCCAAGTACAGTAATCAGAAAAAGTGCGATACTCATTATGGAAATATATTGTATCTAATCAATTTTATTTGTTCAATAGCTAATCCGTGGAAAATAAAAAAGGACACGGGTTACCGTGTCCTTTTTATTAGTTTTTAATTTTGTTTTTTTGCTTAATGCTTACAGCTTACAGCTTTTTTCCTAATCCATCCGCCAAAAAAACCTAAAAGCCCTATGCCGAAAAGAGCGTATGTTGACGGCTCGGGAACAGCGCTGATATCGTCAATATATACGTTAGAACTATTAGACGCGCCGGATATACCAAATGTATTTAATTCTCCAATATCACTTTTGAAAGGTGTATTGTTAAGTATGAGCACATCATCAACCCAGATATCGTAGGTGTCGTTGCCAAAATTGAAGTCTTTTAAAGTAATTTCTGCGGATGCAGAAGATGCTTCCCCAAAACTTTTTACTGTTACAGTACCAGCATTAGACGTCAAAAACAAAAGCCCACCACCGTTTTTAAAGAATTGTAAATCCGGGCCAAGAGTTGCTCCTTCACTAAAAAACACGGTAGGATACGTCGCCTCGACATCAGCGTCATCTATGCTTAACGTAAAACTGAACACCTGACCATTGTCGCTTGTTGCTCCGTTAAAAGAACGAGTTACTGTACCATCCGTCAATAAATTTCCGTAAAAGCGACCCTTCTCGACTCCATTGTTAATGTACCAGTTAGTATTGTGTGTAAGCCCAGTAGCCGCCCAATCTTGCAAATCCCACGTTCCTGTACCTTCACTTTGTCCAACAAGTGTCTGGTTTACTCCATAATCCTCAAAATCATCTCCAAAATTGATAACTGCCGCAAAAACTTGAGAGCTGATTAAAACAATAGGCACCGCAATGAATAATAGAATAAACAATTTCTTCATTTATACACTCTCCTTATTCTTATTAACGTTTTTCATTTCTAAAAGCTATTCTCGCACAAAACCATAAATTGTCAATTAAACTTAAATGCAACAGGAAAAACTGCAGGCGGCCGAAGGCTGAAGGACCCGAAAGGGTATAATAATCTGGGGCCGCCATCTTACCCCGGTTCACCGGTTACAGAAAAACTCTCTATGCTCTTGACAAAACCGAGTTTACGTGCTATAACTCAGAGGATTAGAGCCTTTATAGAGATAGAGAAAACAGTGAATTAATATATTGGTGTGTCTAAAAATTAGGAGTTTAGATGCAGGGGTGTATTGTGTTTTTCTCTAAATGAAATCAATTTTATTAGTTTTTAATTTTGTTTTTTGCTTAATGCTTACAGCTTACAGCTTTTTTCCTAATCCATCCGCCAAAAAACCCCAAAAGCCCTATGCCGAAAAGAGCGTATGTTGACGGCTCGGGAACGTTGCTGATAGATATGTCATCAAAGCTGGTGTAGTAGATGTCGTTCTGTTGCAGTAAAGATAAAGTTTGAAAATCAGAAACAGTTTCTACCCCAGCATAAAAGGCAATATATTCAGATTCAACCCCGCTATCAACTTTTGCCTTATATTGATTGTTATCAAAATCTACTTCTGTTATTGTAACGGTATGAAAATATCCACCACCAATAGTGGCAAGGTCGGTTCCTGCAGACCCAACACCGGTGAGACCACGTATCTTTATATTCCCGTCATTAACGAAGGATATATAAATACCCGCGGTGCTGTTGCTATCTACTAATTGGAACCCGCCGTAGATTCCTTCCCAGGGGGCTGTGATGTCCATTTTCATCTTAATTGTAATACCATTTGCATAAATAGACGTTAACGTAGTATTAAAAGCCCTATATACACTATCACCAGCGCTAGATGCAGTCAGTTTTCCTGCTCCATCATCTCCTACAAATGTCGGAGATCCGTTGCCAGTCGTCCAATTAGTGCCCCAATTGTCTCCACCGCTCCCATTTATTATAGTTCCTGAACCGTAAGAACTAAAATCTTCTGTTATTGTGATAGCATAGAGTGGGGAAGTAATACCCACAAAAACAGCCATTGAAATCAGAATAAACAATTTCTTCATTTATATACTCTCCTTATTCTTATTAACGTCTTTTATTCTAAAAGCTATACTCGCACAAAACCATAAATTGTCAATTAAACTTAAATGCGACAGGAAAAACTGCAGGCGGCCGCAGGCTGAAGTACTCAAAGGGTATAATAATCTGGGGCCGCCATCTTACCCCGGTTCACCGGTTACAAAAAAACTCTCTATGCTTATTTGTTCAACAGCTAATCTGTATTTCTTTTTTTAGCTGTTTTAATAGCTTGAAATAGGAAACTTCTGAAATAAATAACGCGGTCATAATGATACTAAATAGATATTGCACCCTGGGTGCAATATCTATTTAGGGGCTGGGTTCCGGATGTTTGGTGTTATAGCTCGTGTCGCGGTTTGTCCATTATATCTTTTTCAAGGAAAATAAAAAAGGACACGGGGTACCGCGTCCTTTTTTATTAGTTTTTAATTTTGTTTTTTGCTTAATGCTTACAGCTTACAGCTTTTTTCCTAATCCATCCGCCAAAAAAACCTAAAAGCCCTATGCCGAAAAGAGCGTATGTTGACGGTTCGGGGACGCCGCTAATAGATATGTCATCAAAGTAAGTCGGGTTAGAGGTGTTGTATTGATATACCCCTAAAGTTTGAAAATTAGATACATTATTAACAAAATCAATATAGTTAGATACAGGCCCGTCATCAACTCTTGCCTTATATCGATTATTATCAAAATCTACTTCTGTTATTATGATGTTATAAAATGAATCATTACTAAATATGCTAATATCAGTTCCAGAACTTGGATCCGCAGAATCAGTGATTCCACGTATATTTAGCATCGGGTTAGTGCTAACGAAACCTATCATAATACCTTTAGTACCTACTGAATCGCCAAGAAAAAAGGATCCATACCCCCCCCCGCCAAACGATGCGCCACTCTGTTTTATTTCAATTGTAATACCATTTGCATCAATAGAAGTTAATGCAGTAGTAAAAGCCCTATATACATTATCACCCGCTCCAGATGCAGTCAGTTTTCCTGATCCAGAATCTCCTACAAATGTTGGAGATCCGCTGCCAGTCCAATTAGTACCCCAATTGGTTCCACCGCTCCCATCTATTATAGTTCCTGAACCGTAAGAATCAAAATCTTCTAGTATTGTGATAGCATAGAGTGGGGAAGTAATACCCACAAAAACAGCCATTGAAATCAGAATAAACAATTTCTTCATTTATACATCCTCCTAGTTAACGTCTTTTATTTTAAAAGCTATACTCGCACAAAACCATAAATTGTCAATTAAATTTAAATGCAACAGGAATAACTGCAGGCGGCCGCAGGCTGAAGTACCCCAAAGGGTGTAATAATCTGGGGCCGCCATCTTACCCCGGTTCACCGGTTACAAAAAAACGTAACCGGTGAGTAAAGGGGGGAATTATGGGGGGGGCAAGAGTGAATAGGGATCAATATCAGGATTATGGATATAAATTTCTAATGTTTTTTTAATCCATTCTTCCAAAGATCCATGTTTAAGACGC
>JAVCCP010000028.1 GCA_030765405.1 Candidatus Ancaeobacter aquaticus
AGCAGGTATGATACTGAGTTTGATCTGCCTATAGGTATAGCGCATTTTGTTGAGCATATCCTTTTTAAATCATGCAAAAACATGACCTCGCAGGGAATATTCTGGGAGATAGAATCATGCGGCGGGAAGATCAATGCCGGGACAACACGCGAATATTCTATGGTGCAGGTAACAATACCGACAATGTATATGGATAATGCGCTTCGTGTTATTAAGGAGATTGTCCATAAACCGATCTTTAACAAGGATGCTATTGCAAAGGAAAAAAAGACTGTATTAGGTGAGATACGCAGAGAAAAAGATCGTTTTTCCGTAGTGTGGAATCTTTTCTATAAAAACCTATGGAAAGAACATCCCTTCCGCAACCCAATTCTCGGTGATGAAAAATCTATTAAGAAGATTTCCGCGCGACATATAAGAAAATTTTATGATGCATGCTACTGCGGATCTAACATGGTCATATCTGTTGCATCAAGCTTGACCGATAATACTGTACAGAAAAAGATAAAAAAGATTTTTACCACAATAAAAAAAGGAAAGGAAGTGCATCCTCAATGTGCCGCAGAGTCGAAAAGGAAGCGTAGAGGGGTGCATCTTAAGAAAAATATTCATCAAACACATGTTATCCTCGGTTTTGAAACATGTCACCAGTTCACTGAGGATCGGTATGTTTTACGCCTCATTGAGATAGCGTTAGGCGGAGACGGGTACTCGCGTTTATTTCGGGAATTGCGCGAAAAAAGACAGTTAATATATTCGATAGATATATTTTCATCGAATTTTGAGGATACGGGATATTTTGCGACCTATTTTGCTGCATTGTCCCGTAATGTTGAAAAGATTGTTCATGAAATATTTTCCCAGACAGAACAGATTCGCGCAAAAGGTTTAAGAAAAGAAGAGCTGGTATATGCAAAAGCCCAGTATCGGGGGAATATACTGAAGCGTTTTGAAACAAATCTTTCAGTGGCACGCATACTGGGAGTAGAAACATTATTAAGGGGTGAGTTTGAGGATTTTGATAAGGCAATCGGTAAAGTAGCTTCGATAACAAATAAAGATATTACCCGCGTCGCACAAAAATACTTACATATAGAAGAAGCGGTTATGATTGCCGTTGGCAGCTGAGGGGTTGAGAAATAATAATATGACGGAAGAAAAAAACAATAATCAGAAAAAATCATTTTGGACAATCCTCGCTGAACACGTTGATTTTTCACTCTTTAAGTTTTTAAAAGAATCCACGATTGAAGAAGTTTCATTTACTCCTCGTCGAGGAGAAAAATATCACATTATTAAAAATCCAAAAGAAGTGAAATATCTTCGTCTCAGTGATAAAGACCATTTTATTTTTGAACAGCTTGACGGGAAAAATACTGTTTCAGAGATCGTGTATGCGTATTTTATGAAATACAAAGCACTCGCGTTTGAAAGAGTTGCGGGCCTTATTGAGGAGCTTTACTCTAGCCATTTTTTAACTGCTAAACCCGTTAATGTTTTTAAAAAATTAAAGAATTATTTTGATCGGAAAACGCTCATTCATTGGATGAACGGTCTCAAAGAATGGTTCTTTCAAAAAACATTTCCCATAAATAATATTGATAACATATTAACTAAAATGTACAAGGGCGGGGTATGGCTCTTTTTTACCCGCTTTGCAAAAGTTTCCTACGTGATACTTTCAATTGTTGGCACCTTAATGTTTATTACTAATATTGTTCCCTCTGATCAGTATCATATCCTGAAATCCGGTGATTCATACGCGGTAGGTTTTTTTACTTTTTTAATGATCAGTATTGTTGTTATTTTTATACATGAAGGAGCTCATGCGTTTACCGTAAAATCATATGGCAGGAGTGTGCCAAAGGGAGGGTTCCTGTTTTATTTCGGCGCGCCATGTTTTTATGCTGAAACAAGCGATATATGGATGGAAAGCAAAACCAGAAGAATAGCGGTATCATGGGCTGGTCCGTACGCAGAATTGGTTATTGCCAGCACGCTTTCAATTATACTGTCTCTATGGCCAGCTAGTCCATTAAGCGATGTGCTTTTTAAGGCAACAATATTCTGTTATCTTGGCGTTGTACTTAATCTTGATCCGCTTTTAGAGTTTGACGGATATTTTATGCTTATGGATTGGCTTGAAATACCGCTACTAAGGAAAAAAGCAATTGATTTCGTAAAGAAGGATCTCTTTAAAAAAGTGGTACATAAGGAAACGTTTGAACGAGAAGAGAAAATATATACTGTTTTTGGTATTTTCTCTATCGTGTGGACAGCAATTGCGATCACGATCGCTGTATTGTTCCTAAAAATGCGTTTCTTTCAGATTTTAAGTGAGTTTGTAACCGGGGATAGTATCGGTATTAAAATATTCTCATTCATATTTTTTGTGTGTATTGTTGTTCCCCTGGCATTATCACTTCTCTGTTTTGTTCTTCTTTCATTGAGAAGGTTGTGGCGTATTATTATTGCTCGTGGTGTTCTTCAGAATCCTCTCAGTATTATTGCAACGTGTGTGCCTTTGGGTTGTTTTGTTATATTTTTGCCGGAAATACTGTATGGGTATACGACGCCCCAGTATTTGAGCGGAATGTATATACTATTGGGTCTTATTTCTTTCTATTTTTCTTGTAAGGCATGTGTGAATCTACACAAACCTTTGCAGGGTCTTCCGCTAGTATTTCTCAGCCTGTATCCTATATTGCAAGGCTTGATGGTATATGTGCCTGTCACATGGGTAACTCCGTTACATTTACTGACACTTCTACTAATTGTTATTGCACTGAGTATGTTTTTCTATAATGCGTTTATTGCGAAAAACGGTATAACTATTAGAGTGTTTTATTGTGTAGCTGTTATGGGCTCACTGTGCGTTGTTTTATACTATAAAATGTGTTGTTTTAATCCGCTGTTATTAGGGACAGATTGTTTATCTTATGGATCAATTATATTGTGCATAGTGGGTGCAGTGCTCCTCTTAAATGTTTTTGGGAAGAAGATATTTTATGTGTATCTTCTTTTTTCTGGCGCTTTGCTTATGCTTGCAGCTGGGTGCAATGAACAAGTCAACCATTTTGCAATTCCCTTGACATCACTTTTTGTAACAGTAGGGATATATATATATTATGTGACAGCGTGTGGTGTTAAAAATGTTGTTATGCAGTACGATCCGGTAACAGGAAATGACGAGGAAAGGTTTTCTCAGGGTTTCTCGGTTTTGCTTGGAAATGTTATAAAAGGTATAGGTGAAATGTCAGGAATAACGAATGAGCGTTACTTGAAAAGTATCATCGCTGATAATAAAAGAATAAATAATGAGGGAGAAGTACAAGCCCTTAAAGGAGTCTCACAGGTCAGTAAGCAGTGTGTTGGGCAGGGGGAAGCGCTTCTGAAAAGCAGTACGAAGCTGGTTGGGGACACTTTGGTTAAAAAACTGCTGTATGGAACTCTTGAAACGATGTACTGGGAAGACAGGGAAGTGGTAAACCACTATTTTACACGGTTGGTCAAAGATGCCCATGGGATTGCCTATGAGAAACGGTATTTGAAAGATGATCCTGAGGAAATCCTTAAACAGAATGAATTATTTAAGAATTTGCCGCATGAGGAGTTGCAGTATTTAGTGAACAGGTTCCGCGCTGAACGCTATTCTGATAATTATGATGTTATCAAACAGGGAGATAAGGGCGATAAATTTTATGTAGTTAAGACCGGTACGGTTGATGTGATCTACAACGACTCTGTGCAGGGAGAAAAAGTATTAGCTACACTGAAACGCGGTGATTATTTTGGCGAGATCGCGCTTTTAAAAGATGTGCCGCGTACAGCAACAGTCCGATCATCGTCGCCGGTAACGCTGCTGTCTCTTTCAAAAAGTGATTTTAACCATTTAGTAAAAAAATATTTTTCATTGATCAAGAATATTCATAAGGGGATTGGCGCACGTAAAGAACGAATTGATATAATAAGCGTTATACCGCTTTTTGCTGAGTTTTCATATCAACAGCTTGCTCTTATTTCTTTACGGATGAAGGAAGCAGAATTTGATAAAGGTGCATGTATTGTTTCACAAGGTGAAGTAGGTGATAAGTTTTATATAATTCAAGAGGGTGAAGTTGATGTCGCGGTACAGGACGAAACAGGAGAGATAAAAAATATATCAACCTTATATGACGGTGATTACTTCGGTGAGATAGCGCTGATACTGAAAGTAGCTCGTACAGCAAGCGTGACAGCGAGAAAGAAAACCAAGGTATTTCAATTAGAAAAAAATGATTTTGATGAAATGATCA
Source organism: Candidatus Ancaeobacter aquaticus (assembly GCA_030765405.1). Lineage (NCBI taxonomy): Bacteria > Pseudomonadati > Candidatus Auribacterota > Candidatus Ancaeobacteria > Candidatus Ancaeobacterales > Candidatus Ancaeobacteraceae > Candidatus Ancaeobacter > Candidatus Ancaeobacter aquaticus. The sequence continues at coordinate 4,296 of JAVCCP010000028.1, forward strand.
AGAAACATCTTTTTGCGAATAAAAATCTTGAACAAGTTGCGACACGAAGATTATATAATGTAAATAAGCAAAAGACATAAATCGGTGAACGGTTTGCGTTGTGCGTAATGATAGAGAATAATTTTAAAGGGGAGGAACAATATGAATTGTTGGCATTGTGAACGACCGGCAATAGGCGCGTGTGTGTTTTGCGGGCGAGGGATATGTAAAGATCATATACAATCTATGCCTAATCCATTAACCATGTATCGCGGCAGCGATAACAAGCTTAAAGCGCTTGTTGTGCCTGATGCTTTGTATTGCGGAGTTTGTAAACCAAAAGAAGATCCCGTAGATATGAGTGAAATAGAGCAGTAAAAAAGCTCTAAGCTTTAAGCTGTAAGTGATAAGCTAAAACTTATTTATTGTTATTTCTTGATTCTTTGGGTATGGTAATTGTAATTATTAGAGGTGAATTATGCAGAAACATGTTGAAGAAATAATACGCGCACTTGGTGAAGACCCAAAAAGGGACGGTTTGTTAAAAACGCCCCGTCGGGTAGAAGAATCAATGCAGTATTTAACGAGCGGGTACAAGATTAACCCGAAAGATATTATTAAAGACGCTGTTTTTGAAGAGACGTACGATGAAATGGTTGTGTTAAGAGATATTCGCGTGTTCTCGCTTTGCGAACATCATTTACTTCCGTTTTACGGAAAATGTCACATTGCGTATTTGCCACAGGGTAAACTTATCGGATTAAGTAAACTTGCCGAGGTAGTTCAGATATATGCTCGTAGATTGCAGGTTCAGGAGCGGCTCACGGTGCAGATCGCTGACTGTTTGATGGACGCGTTAAATCCTCTTGGTGTTGGCGTTGTTGTTGAAGCGTTACATTTATGCATGGCGATGCGAGGAGTTGAGGAAAAAGATGCATCAGCGGTAACAAGCTCTATGCTCGGTGCATTCAGAAATGACCGCAGCACACGTATGGAGTTCCTCAGCCTCATCGGCAAATAACACTTCGTGTTTTTCACTTAAAATCTTATTAGCTAGAGAAATAAATAAGTGAGGCGAAGTGTCAGCCTACCATTCTTGTCAGGTATCGTTACGAAGGTGCATAAATACCTTTGAATGCAAGGCATGTGATTGAGTTTTTTTGCCACGTGAGCCGCGTTAGGTCGCGGCAACGTGGCCTTCACGCGGCAGACGTATTTAATGAACGTTAAAGAGTTTGTAAAATTAAGAGAGGCGAAGCCTCAGAACCAATTTTTGCGTTTGAATATCCACAATGCTGTTCCACAAATAAGCACCATCAATATCAGGGTGCTATAATATCCATACGGTGAATCAAGCCCGGGTATATGTTTAAAATTCATACCATAGATACCGGTAATTAATGTAAGAGGCATAAACACGGTAGCGATTACCGCAAGAGTTTTTACAACCTGGTTAGTCTTATTTGATACAACAGAAAAGAACAGTTCCTGTGTGCTGATGAGGATATCAACGCACGTGGTAATAGTCTCACTAACCTTAAAAAGCTTATCGTACACATCATGAAAATATATTTTCACGTTACTTTTAATGATAGGTGTAGCTTCGCGGATAAGTCGTGAAATGCTATCTCGTTGAGGTGAAGTGATTTTACGTAAATGCAGCATTTCTTTTTTTAATTTAAATAGTTCTTTTGATACATTTTCAGATTCATTCTGCAATACTTTATCTTCTACGACTTCAATACGATTATTTAAGCTGTCCAGAATATCGAGATACTTCTCTGATATTAAATCAAGAAGAATATAAAGCGTAAAATCAGCGCCAAGTGCAAGTGTTTCAGCGGGATTTTGTTTTATAACATCAAACGTTTCATTGACACCACGAACATCTTTTTTATGGAATGTAACAAGGTGGTTTTTTCCCAGAAATATGTTGAGGGGAACAGTTATAAGTCTTTTATTGTGGCTATCATACTTTACAGAGAAAAAAATAATAAAAATAGATTCACCAAAAAACACAATTTTAGGTGATGTAGGCGGTTTAATGCAATACTCGATTGCCAAAGGATGAAAATGAAACACTTCATCAAGAACAGCCAAATCATCAGGTGAAGGATCTTTAATGTCTGTCCAGGTGATATTTTCTGGTTGAGAAATAGTTTGTGAGAGTTGATCCGTTGGTAAATTAAATGATATTTTTCCGCTGCTATAAAGTATGGTAGTGATCATAATGTTATTGTCTCCTCATTCCTTTATACATTTTTTTACATGTTGCGTTATGCTTTGTATGACAGTTGTAACAATTACGTCCGGGACACCTTCGGGGTATATTGATTTTATACGCATATCACAAGGATCATTAACATAATCTACACAGACAAACATGTCCTTAGTGGATTTGCAAATTTCGGTTGAAAAGAAATCGAGTTTACATACCTCAGCTATGGAATCAACAATATCGTGCATGCCACTGAGTTTATACTTGTCTTCTTCAGTCGTTGTAACCATTTCATAAATATGAGTGCAATCATCCCACCAGCAGAGGATTGATGTTCCACAGCAGTAATACACTCTAAACCATGCGCGGTGCACACCCATGATGATAGGGTTAATATGTTCCTGTAGAAGATACTTATCATTGCCGAACTGTTTGCGTGCTTCAATAATATCATGCAATGACTCAGCGCCGATAACGACTCCTGTCCCGCCCCCGCCATTTGCAGGTTTTATGATGAATGGACGGCCTAAATGTTCCAGTTCGGTTAAATTTAGGTGAGGGTCCTTATCATATGGCGAAAGGATAACCGTGTAGGGAACATGTATGCCTTTTGTGAGAAATTCTAAGTGCATAGTTGCTTTGTCCATCGCGCGAAGAGTATTGCCAAATGCGTTTATTACTTTCGCATTACATTTTTGTGCAATAGAAATGAGAGGTAAAAACTGTGTATCGGCATCTGACGCGCGATCATACAAAACTTTAAATTGTAACTCACCGCTGTGTAATTTATCGAACGTCTCTTCTCTGTTAGAAGGCGAAACAAGGTATGAAGAAATATTATTTTTTATGCAGGTATCGTTAAGACGATGTATAAAGTCGTTGTCATATTCCCATTCCCACGCGATAAGCAGATCCACTGAATTCATATGAGAACCTTTTCAGAATTGTTCTCAGGGGTAGAAGTCAGAGCTTGATCTTTCTTGTTGCTTGGTTCGTGGTAGGTAAATTCTTTATTTTGAAAATTACGTAATGTCATAGCGCCTTTTTTGTATGAAACAACATAGTTTGGCGACAAAGGTATTTTTCCACCGCCGCCGGGAGCGTCTATAACGAGTGTTGGGATTGCGTACCCTGTGGTGTGTCCTCTCAATTTCTCCATGATATGAAGACCGGATGAAAGCGGTGTACGAAAATGTTCTGTTCCTACCGCGAGATCGCATTGGTAAAGATAATAGGGCCGGACACGAATTTTTATGAGCTCGTGCGTAAGCTTTTTTATTATGTATGCAGTGTCATTAACACCTTTTAAAAGGACAGTCTGACTTCCAAGCGGTATGCCGGCGTTTGCAAGCTTTGCACATGCGGTTTTAACAGCCGGAGTTATTTCTTTCGGATGAGTGAAATGGATTGATACCCATACCGGATGATATTTTTTTAATATATCAATAAGTTTGTCAGTGAAACGCATTGGCATAGTTACCGGGATACGTGTTCCTATCCTTATTATTTCAATATGCGGGATAGCTCTTAACTTTTTAATGATAGATTCAATCTTGTCGTCAGGCAAAAGGAAAGGGTCACCACCGGAAATAAGGACATCTCTGATTTTTTTATTTGTAGCGATATATGTATATGCTTGTTCGAGTCCTTGTTCGGATAAAATGTCTTCTTTTTTTCCAACAAGTCTACCGCGGGTACAATAGCGGCAATAACAGGCACAGGCATCAGTCACTAAAAGCAATGCTCTATCAGGATACCTATGGACAAGGCCGGGAACAGGGGAGTGAGAGTCTTCTCCGCACGGATCTTCCATATCAAATTCTGACACATTGAGCTCTTCAATACGAGGAATAACTTGTTTGCGTATAGGGCAATTAGGGTTTTTTGCATTGATAAGTGAAAAGAAATATGGCGTTATCGCCATAGGCATTCTTTTTTTCTGGCTTTTAATGCAGAGCTTTTCTGAAGGAGTAAGCGGTAGGAGTTTTTCGATCTGGCTGTAATTGGTGATTCTATTCTTTAACTGCCATTCCCAGTCATTCCATTGTGAAGGATCAGAATTATCGATTGCACGATGATCTGAATTGGTGTGTGACATCTGCCTCTCAAGCTCCTTTCCCTTATATATACTTTACTTTGCGAACAGTTTTCCGTATGTAATTCTGTCGTCATTTTTACAATAAAAATTTTTAATGCGAGAGAATTCAGTGTAGTGTTGTTTTAAATAAAATGTCCGTGTTTTTTCGTATGATGGTTTCGACGCGGTTTCAATTAAAAGCATGCGGCCATCTTTTTCTATGATCAGACTTTCAAGCTCTTTCATGAGCACCTGACCGACACCTTTACTTTGCCACAATGGATCTACTGCAATCCAGTAGATATAATATACACCGTGAGTAAACGGCGCGTGGCCATAACAAACATATCCTACAGGTGTCTCACAATCATCTATGTAACACAGAAACTCATAATCTTTTTGAGAGTGATCCTTTAAATAAATATCTAAGAGTTCTATCGCGCATTGTTCTTCTTCCGGCGTAAATGCGCGCGCATTTTGAATAACGTTACAAATTGCTTCGCGATCTTTTAATGTGACTTTTCTAATCTTTTTCACGTGTTTATACCGACACTTTATGTGTATTTTAAATGGAAGTATAAATTAAAAAAAATATTTATGCAAAGAATAAATAAGCACAGAACAAAATATTTTATATACTAACGGGGGCTAGGTTTTTTTGTGAAATTCTTGAAAGAGTGATACCAAGAATTTTATTTATGAGATCCTGATAGTTTATACCTTCTGCACGTGCAGCTTTTGGAAAGCAAGAGTTGTGTGCAGGGTTTGGAAGAATGCCGGGGAGTGGGTTGAGTTCGATAATATGCGGATCATTATTCTTATCAAGACGAATATCAATTCTGCACCAATCGCGGCATCGGAGAGAGTGGAATGCGCGAAGAGCTGTACCTTGAATGCGTGAAGCGAGTTCAGAAGAAACATCTGCCGGGCAGGCAAAAACAGGAAGCGGTTTATTGGGCTTGTCCCAAATCCATTTAGCTTCATAAGAATAGATTTTATGCGCATCACGAGGAAGTGCATCAAACATAATTTCTACCAGTGGGAGAGTTGTAGTATCAGAACCATTTCCAATAACTGCTATCGTAAACTCTCTCCCCGGAAGAAATTCTTCTATAAGCGCGGGTTGGCTGTATTCATTATGTACTCTGTCAATTTCTGTGCGCATCTGGGTTGTGTTGTTAACGAAAGATGAGTTGCGGATACCTTTCGATGATCCTTCCCATGCAGGTTTAACGAGTGAAGGAAAATGTGTCCACTGGCTGTATATATCGGTGTTTTGCGTAACAATCATATACTGTGGAGTTAATATGTTGTGTGCAGACAGTATTTCTTTTGTTCTGCTCTTATCCAAACAGATTCCGAGAGTTGTTGGATCACTTCCTGTGTAGGGGATACCAAGCATTTCGAGTATTGAAGGAATGTATGATTCGCGGTTTGGTCCGCCTTTCCCTTCGGCAACATTAAAAACAATATCAGGATTAATTTTTCTCAGCTGCGAGAATGCATTTTCATCTGCTTCTATGGGAACAACGGTATGATCTCTTGATAGAGCTTCAATAAGTGCATCGATAGTTTCAATATCGTCCCACTCAGCTTCTGTATCATCGTAAGAAGACATATCTTCTAATGACAACTTTTTTAGGTTATACGTAAGTCCTACAAGCATAACAGATGTCGTCCAGTCCATTAATGGTATATTAATGGAGTTATTAATATATGATGGCTATCGCAATTATTCTTTTGTTTTAGCCGGTTCTTTTTTAACGTCTACTTCTGTTTCTTCCTCAACTACTTCTTCGATATCAGGTAAATCATCTTCCGTAACAATTTCAAGGTATGTTGCGGTCATGGTCCCTGTAGGATTTATTTTGTATTCCCCGGCAACATTTTGTCCTGCTTCGAGCTCAGCTAAAGGGATTTCATCGAATTCACCCCAAATAGTCGTTGTTTTAGGATCAATATGAAGTTTAATTACTTTATCTCCTTCACTTTTAATTGAGACGTTATTTTTTGCCGGTTCAATGCTTACAACATTTCCTTGTATTGATATCAGTTCATCGGCAGATGCAGGAGCTGGAGGCCCGGGATTTTGTGCGCATACAGATGCAATGGTAATTAACGAGAACGCACAAAGAAACGCAATAGATACAATGCTACGTGATAATCTAAACATATAATCCTCCTTATTAAGGTTAAAAGTTTGTATATAACTATATGACGCATTAAACACATATTTGTTCTAAAAATATACTCATCACACGTAAAATAAGCAATAAAAATGTGAAAATAAATTAAGAGGTTATGTGTCTAGTCGTTATATTATTACTGCTGCGGCACCAAAAGTTCCACAGCCTCTTATTGAACAGTTAAAAGTAGGAGGGAAAATTGTTTTTCCTCTTGGCAGGTGGATGCAGAATTTGATTATTATTTCACAACCCCTTGTATCACTCTTTTTCTTCAACGCCATATGCGTTAATAAGTTTTTCGCGCATACTTTCCATGGGGCGCCATAATTCTTTGCCTACAGTGCCAATACCACTGCCAATACCTTTAGCAATATCTTTTGTCCTGTTTGACGTAGTTGTTGCCGCCATTTTTAGTTTGGTCATTATTCCGGGTTTTTTTGTTTTAATTGTTGCGGTAGTTTTATCTACAATTTTAATCGGTGGGGCCGGAGGGACTTCGAAGACGGATTGATAGGATACCGTTTCTGTTGTGCACCCCCAGAGAAGCAACGACATACTTATAATGAATGCTGCACATGATATGGTTTTGTAATATGTATTATTTTTCATAGTTTTAATAATGATCTAAAGCCATTCTAGTATCTGAAAGACCTGCTTTCCGGAGACTCATTTTTTTGATTACAAGCCTTATGTCATAATGTTAGAAAGAATTGTATAAGGAGTGAGTATTTTTGTCATTGAAAAAATACCCAAGAGTTATATATTGACTATCACAAATAAATACATATAATAAACCGGAGTATGTTTTTATACATTATGCTGCTTACTCAGTGGTTGAGAATAGTTGCTTACAGTCATTAATGCTTATTAAGAAAGGGGTTATGAAATGACATTTATCGTAGATGTAAATGCGCGTGAAATATTGGATTCAAGAGGTAATCCTACCGTGGAGGTTGATGTTTTATTGGAATCCGGGGTTTTGGGAAGAGCAGCTGTTCCATCAGGGGCATCGACCGGTGAACATGAAGCAGTTGAGCTACGTGACGGTGATAAAAAACGATATTGTGGTAAAGGGGTAAAAAAAGCAGTCGAAAATGTTGTGAATGAAATTTTTCCAAAAATCGAAGGATTTGATGCGGCTGACCAGCCCGGGCTTGATAAACAGCTTATAGAGTTGGATGGCACAGAAAATAAATCGCGTTTAGGTGCAAATGCAATGCTTGGTGTTTCTCTTGCCGCTGCAAAAGCTGCTGCCGCAACGAACGGTCTTTCACTGTATAAATACATCGGTGGCGTTAATGCTAAAGTGCTTCCTGTCCCAATGATGAACATTATTAATGGTGGTGCTCATGCCGATAATAATGTTGATATCCAAGAATTTATGATTATGCCAAAAGGCGCTTCAAGGTTCAGTGAGGCATTAAGAATGGGTGCTGAAGTTTTTCATTCATTAAAAAAAGTGCTCCACGCCAAAGGCCTTAATACGTCAGTTGGTGACGAAGGTGGATTTGCTCCTAACTTAAAATCAAATGAAGAAGCAATTGAAGTAATCTTAGAGGCAATTGATAAGGCGGGGTATAAAGCAGGAAGTGACATCTTCTTGGCACTTGATGCTGCAGCAAGCTCTTTTTATGAAAAGGGTACGTATGTCCTTAAAGCTGAACAAGGAGCGCGAAAAAGTGCTGATGAGATGATTGCCTATTACGCTGATTGGGTGAACAAGTATCCGATTGTTTCTATTGAAGACGGCTTGTATGAAGATGATTGGGAAGGATGGAAGAGGTTAACCGATGTACTTGGAAAGAAGATTCAGCTTGTTGGCGATGATCTTTTTGTGACAAATACAAAACGGCTCAAAAGGGGTATTGAAGAAGGTATCGGAAACTCAATTTTGATTAAAGTAAACCAGATTGGTACACTCACAGAAACGCTCGACGCGATCGAAATGGCAAAAGAAAACGGGTATACTGCTGTTGTATCGCATAGATCCGGTGAAACAGAAGATACGACGATCTCTGATATTGTTGTGGCAACAAATGCGGGACAAATAAAAACCGGATCATTGTCACGAACTGACAGGATTTGTAAATATAACCAGTTGTTGCGGATTGAAGAAGAACTGGGGTTGGTTGCCCAGTTCGGCGGCAAGCTGAAGGTTTAATCGAGCAGTATTAATGATAAAGCCCGCATTTTTTAGCGAATTTCGTAGCGAAGAGGCGTAACTGCCTGCGGGTGTAAGGCATGCGACTGAGTTCTTTGCAGGCGTACTTTTAGCACGTCGAGAAGAATAACGGAGCATAACACCGCAAGCGTAGGTATTTATGCCTCTGTAGTAGATATTAGATGAGAAATGCAGGGTGGTGTTCTTTATGAAGTTTTTAAAAAATACAGTATGGATATTTCTTGTTGTTGTCATGGTGGTTTCAGTGCTCTATTTTTTGTTTCCTGAAATAGCCCAGTACCTTAATTTTCTTGGTGATGACAAGAGATTATCGAGGCAAATTGAATCTGAAGAAACAAAGAATGTCGCATACAAAAAAGAAATAAAGGATTTACAGACTAATCCTGTGTATATAGAAAAGATTGCTCGTGAAAAGCTTGGTCTTTCACGTCCAGATGAGATTATTTATAAGTTTGATGCACAGAAAAAAAGTGAATCGTCAAAAGAGTAGGGTTTAAGCATGAAGAGTACCTTAAAAAGCTCTCTAAAGGAAGCTGTTGCGGGCTATCTCTTTGTCATGCCGAATTTCCTTGGTTTCTTGGTCTTTACTTCACTGCCGGTTGTTGCCTCATTCTTTATTGCCTTTTTTCAGTGGGATTTGATTACCGAACCAAAATTTGTCGGGCTTGAGAATTTTATTAATTTGTTGAGTTTTCATCATGAAAACGGTGCTATAGTCTCAAATGATCCTGATTTTTGGAAGTTTCTTGGTAATACCTTCTTTTTGATGTTAGGTATTCCTCTCAATATGGCAGCATCTCTTATTCTCGCCGTAATTATGAATAAAAAGCTCAAGGGTATCGTTATATTTCGAACGGTATATTTTCTTCCTTCGATATGTGCGGGCGTTGCAATTTATATGTTGTGGCAATGGATATATAACCCTGATTTTGGATTGCTTAATACCCTCATTAGAAAGCTATCTTTTGGCATATTTAATGGGCCTGAGTGGTTAACAAGTACTGCGTGGGCAAAACCCGCTCTTATTTTAATGGGCGTGTGGACAACAATGGGTGGCTACAATATGATTTTGTATCTTGCGGGTCTACAGGGAATTCCTCCGGAACTATATGAAGCGGCAGCGATAGATGGAGCAAGCCCGTGGCAGAAATTCCGGCACGTTACCTGGCCTATGCTGACGCCGACGACATTCTTTATATTTATTATGAGTATGATCGCGGGATTTCAAGGCGGTTTTGAACAAGCGTACATTATGACCGGTGGCGGACCTGCAGGGTCAACAACCACCATTGAATACTATATATTTAATAATGTATATGTATGGCAGCATATGGGTTATGCGGCAAGTATTGCGTGGATATTGTTTGTAATAATTTTTGTGATAAATTTATTTATCTGGAAATATGGTGGTAAAGTTGTACATTATTAATTAGTGATCCGTGGTTCGGTTATCGTGAATCACGAATTCAGCTTTAAGCTATATGCTATAAGAAAAAACATTTAGTTTGATTATCGGAATTTGGGGTTTAATGCATGGAAACAGTTAAAATAAAAGCGATAAATGTTGAAGCGTATCTGAAAAAAGATGCGACCTCAGCCATGTTAAAAAATATCGTGACCTATGTTCTCTTATCGCTGTTTGGTATGACAATGCTCATTCCATTTTTGTGGATGGTATCTACATCGCTTAAAGATACCGGTGCGATATTTTCGTTTCCGCCGAAATGGATACCTTCTGACACACGATATTTTTTAAAAGAGGGTGACGAGACTATTCGTGTAAGGCCATTAGGTAAAGTTGATAAAGATAGTGTTAAGATAAAAATAGTTGAAGGTGATAGGGTAAATGAAATTATAATTATTCCAAAAAAATCACTTATTAAAGAATGGAAGTTAAATATTTTATGGGGTAATTATGTTCGTGCTTGGAAAGCTATACCGTTTGGACGGGGATATATTAATTCTTTGATATTAACTTTGACGGTTACTATCGGACAGGTTTTGACAAGTTCTATGGCTGCTTATGCGTTTGCTCGGTTGCAGTTTCCTGGTCGTGATAAGCTTTTTTTAGCGTATCTATCGACTTTAATGATTCCCGGTGTTGTAACACTTATACCTGTTTTTATCCTTTTCAAAGTGATGCCTGATGCGTTGAATTCAATATTTCATACAACGTTTTGGACAAGTGATTTGTATATCGGTAAGTTTTATGTAGGAAAACCAATAGGGATCGATTCATATTTTGCGTTAATTATGCCGGGGCTCTTTACTGCATACGGCACTTTTATGCTGAGACAGTTTTTTATGGGGATACCTGTTGATCTAGAAGATGCTGCAAAAATTGATGGGTGCAGTCTTTTCGGAATTTATCTGAGAATTATACTTCCCTTATCAAAACCGGCTCTCGCAACACTGGTTACCTTTACATTTATGGGGCAGTGGAAAAATTTTATGTGGCCGCTTATTGTTGCTAACAGCCAGGAAATGATGCCCCTGCCGGTACTTTTAGCGTCATTTAAGGGGCTGTACAGCACTGATTGGTCTCTTTTGATGGCGGGCGGTATTATAGTTCTTTTGCCCATGATCATAGTTTTTGTGTCATGTCAGAAATATTTTGTTGAAGGAATACAATTAGGTGCGCTCAAAGGATAAGCAATATGTTGTGTGTAATATATTGCGCTTGACAATATTGAAGTATTGTGACACTATCTTTTGTGTAAAATAACAATAATTAAAGGAGAGAATTATGAAAAAGATAGTTGGTATAGTTATCGGCGTTCTCGTTTTAGCAGTTGTGATTTATATGATCATTCCAAAGGGTGGTGTAGTGGTAGCCGGTAAAGGGCTCGAAAACTATGTCCCGAAAGAGGCGGTAGCCTTTTATAGCATAAAGAACTTGGAAAGTTCATGGAAAGATATTAAAAACTCAGATTTCTGGAAGCAGCTTCAATTGATACCTGCTGTACAGAATTTGAATGCCGGACAAAGTATTAATGCGCTTACCTCTGCATTGAAAGCAAATCTTGGTGTGGATATAAATGAGAAGACGGTAATGGATCTGATTGGAAAAGACCTTGCCATCGCTATCGTTGTTGGGGCCCGCAATGACCCAGAACCAAAAGTCATTGTTTTGGCAAATATCGGATCTCAAAAAACTGCGTCGAATACCGTAAATTCACTTATCAGTAAAGCGAAAAGCACTGCGGGCACATCTGTTTCAAACTGGAAATACTCTTCGGTTGAGTTTACGAACGTGAAAAGCACCGATCCAACTGCTCCAGAGCTTAACTATGCGCTTATCAATAACACCCTCGTTCTTGGAGTTGGTAAAACAAAATCAGCTGTTGAGAAAGTTGCTGATCTTGTTACAGGGAAGTCAAAGGATTCAATTGCTCATAGCAAAGGTTACGCAATAGTTAATAAGCTTGCAGCCGGTGCCGGTAGAAATATTATTGGTACATTCTATATGGATTTTGAGAAGATTTCACAAACTGTCGGTAAAATCAATCTACCTATACCGGGTGGTGCTGTACCGGCAAACCTCGGTGCTCCACTATCTATATTGAAGAATATCGGTGGCGTTACATGGATTGATCAAGGGATTAAGACAAAAATTATTGTTACGCCTAATAAAGCAAACATGGATGAAACTACAAGAACCTTATGGGATGTAAAGCCGAAAAAGGCTGAGTCATTAGCATTTGTCCCTGAGGGAACTGTTTTGTACAGTGTATCAAACTCACTTGATGTAGCAGGTATGTGGAAAATGTGGAAAAGCAACATAGCAAAACAAGCACCTGATCAATCAAAAGCTATTACCGATGCATTAGCAAATGCTGAACAAACTATGGGAATGAGTATCGAAAATGATATTCTTGCCTGGATAGGCGATGAAATCGCTTATACCTTTAATGAAGTGAATGTTGAAGGTGTATTTCCTATTCCGAAGATGTCACTCATAGTTAAAGTAAAAGATGAAGAAAAGGCGCGAACATTTTTAAGAAAACTAGTTGATCTTGTTAATGAGCGTGCATTAGCACCCGCAGCTACTGCTGCTGCAACTACAGCTACTGCGCCACCGTTTCAACTTAACCTTGAAAAAACAAGTTACTCTGGCGTTGAAATTGATTCAATAATGGTTCCTCTTGTGGGAAAAGGACTTTCCCCTGGTTATGCGGTTATTGATGGATTTCTCGTGATTAGTACCAGTGCAGCAACATTAGAGAAAATGATTGATATAAGTCAGAAAAAAGGCACTTCGCTTACGAATGATGTTAATTTTAAAAAAGTCAGTTCTGTTGTGTCCGGAAAAGTGAATCAAATGGGATACATTAATACTGAAAAGATATTTGATACCGCAATTGATATATGTAACTGGGTTATTTCATTCCAGCAGTTAAACATTCCCGGAACAGGCGTAACGCCGGATCAGATTAATGCTACCAGAAGCATGTTAAGCGAAACAGTAATTCCGGTTTTGAGATGTTTAAAAGCAGTAAAAGTCGTTGGAATAAGCACTATATATACTGAGGATGGTATCGAACAAAATATTTCAACACGCATAGATGATATTTAATATACACTGATGATTATACAAAGTGATACATAAGTGTAACAATGAAAAGCGCCCCGATACATCGGGGCGCTTTGTGTCTGCGTACAAAAAACAAGATTAGGGGTAGCTATGAACAATAATAAGAGAAGGATAGGAGTTTTAACGGGAGGCGGCGATTGTCCCGGGCTTAATGCAGTAATACGTGCAGTAACAAAATCAGCAATTACTGACCATGATTATACGGTTATTGGTATAGAAGATGGATTTTTGGGTTTGTTAGAGGATCGTACGCGAATACTTAATAACGATGATGTATCAGGAATATTACTGGCCGGGGGAACTATACTTGGCACGTCAAATACTGCAAATCCTTTTTCTGTTCCGTGTAAAAAAGGCAATAAAATTGTTAAAGAAGACCATAGTGACCGTGCAGTTAAAACGTTGAAAAGACATTCAATTGATGCCTTGATCTGTATTGGTGGTGATGGGACACATGCTGTTGCACATAAAATGGCCCAACTTGGGGTAAAAGTTGTCGGTGTGCCAAAAACGATTGATAATGATGTGTACGGTACTGACATAACGTTTGGTTTTAATTCTGCGGTTTCAGTGGCTACTGATGGTGTCGATAGATTACATACAACCGCTGAATCACATCACCGTGTTATGGTATTGGAAGTAATGGGAAGATATGCCGGCTGGATTGCGCTTGAAAGCGGCATAGCGGGTGGTGCTGATATAATTCTTTTACCGGAAATACCTTTTAATCTTGATGCTGTGTGCAATAAAATTAAAGAGAGAAGAAAACACGGTAAACGATTTAGTTTAATCGTTGTTTCAGAAGGAGCTCATCCAAAAGGTAAGTCACTTACGGTAAAAAAGGTTATTAAGGGAAGTCCCGATCCGTTACGTTTAGGTGGCATAGGGCAAAAAATTGCTGATGATATTGAAAAGAAGATTAGGATTGAAACTCGCGTTACCGTTTTAGGGCATTTGCAAAGAGGAGGAACGCCTACTCCTTTTGATCGAGTGTTAGCTACACGTTTTGGTGTTGAAGCCGTGCAGCTTATTGCCAAAGGTTCATATGGTCGCATGGTTGCCTATAAAAATGATGATATTATTTCAGTGCCTATACATAAGGTAGTATCCAAACTAAAAGTGGTGCCTAAAAGCTCTTCCATTATTAAAGCTGCACGAGCTGTTGGCACAACTTTTGGCGATAGATAGGGGAAATGTGCTTTTTTTTCGTTGAAAAACTGAGAAATAACCCTTTACAAATGTCCTATTTTAGAGCGACAATCAATACGAAAAAGTTGTTACGTATACGTATTTTTATTTTGTAAATAAACATAAAGATTCTATCCTAACCTTTAAGACAAGAGGTTACACATGTATAAGAAGATCTTCTTTGTATCTTTAGGTGTTTTTGTTTGTTCGATTTTTATATCAAAATATTTAATGAGCGTTGCCTCTCAAGGTTCATTGGAAGAATGCCAAAGCCTGATTCAATCAGGGCAGTATGAGAAAGCGCACACCCTTATTTCTCCTCTCGTTGAAAAAAATTCCCGGGATATTGATTATCTTAGTGCGTATGCACTTATACTAGATAAAAAGGGTGATGGGGAAAATGCTCTTGTTCAGTACAACAAGATAATTGAACTTGACCCTGAAAATGAACAGGCACAAGTGAGAATCGGCACTTTGTCAATGATGCAGAATAAATTCGATGACGCGATAGCTTCTTACCAAAAGGTGCTTGAGAAGAACCCCCAAAATGTTGAAGCAATGAGTGGGGTTGGAAGCGTCTATCTGTCGCAAGGTGATACAGAAAAAGCCCTTGAGAAGTTTAATGAAGCGCTGTCAGTAGATGATACAAATATTACCGCAATGACCGGTAAAGCCGAAGCGCTATCGAAAACAGGTAAAATCGCTGAAGCACAAGAACTATTTAAGATTTCAATTGAGGCTAAGCCAGATGATAGTGGATTGCTTATGGGGTACGGCGAATTGCTTGAGAGAACAGGAAAATTATCTGAGGCCAAAGAAGTATTTGAAAAAGCATTAACCATAGAACCCCAATCATCATTAGCGTTAATGGGGTTAGGGAACGTTCTTTATAAGCTGGGAGATACTGATCGGGCGCTAACAATATTTCAAGATAGAGCAAAGGAAAATCCGAATGATGTGCCATTGATAATAAAGATAGCTTCAATACAAAGTGATCAGAAAAACTACGAGGAACCTATTGAAAAACTACAGAAAACATTAGATGCACATCCGGATAATGTTTCTCTCTTATTAGCGTTAGGTGATGTATACCTTGCAAAAGGGGATTATGATAATGCCTTAGCACGTTTTACAAAAGTGAGTGAAATAAACAAGGATAGTATAGAAGGATATATCGGAAGAGGTAAAACATATTTTAAGCAGGGTAATGTTGAGGGTGCTATTAATGAGTTCAAAAGTGCCGCGACTATGAAACCTAAAGATAGTAAGATATATGTTGAATGGGGAAAAGCATATTTAAGTGCGGGGATGTTTTATGAAGGGATACAGGAATTACAAAAAGCGTTAGAAATAAGTCCTCAGGAAAAACTTCTCCATTATTATGTTGGGTTAGGTTTTTTGAATGGTGGGTTTGGTGATGTTGCTGTAGAAGAATTTAAGCTGGAGTTAGAGTCAAACCCTGGTCATTCTTTGAGTCATCTTAATTTAGGTTTGGCGTATGCGCAGTTAGGAGACACAGATGCGGCAGAAAAAGAATATAAAAAAGCACTTGAGATTGATCCTCAACTTATTGATGCTTTATACAATTTGGCCCTTTTGTATGCAAAGAGCGGCAAATCAGATAAGGCGGTAAAAGGATTTGAGAAACTATTAAAATTGCGCCCAAATGATGTTCCTACTCTCTATAATCTCGGTATTCTATACGCGAAAGCAAACAATGCTGATAATGCGATCGATACATTTAAAAAGGTTTTAGAAATAGATTCCCAAAACATTGATGCCCGCGATAATCTTGCCGTGCTATTTGAGGGTAAGGGTATGATCGACGATGCGATTGCTCAATATGATGCAATTCTCGCTGTGCCAAACCTGGCATCCCCGGAAGTGATCTACAATAGTATGGGCATGTTATATTTTAAAAATGGTGACATGGCCAAAGCTGAAGAAGCTCTGCAGAAAGCAATTGAGTCTAAGCCCGATTTTACTGAGGCGGTAACGAACTTAGAGTCGGTGAGAAAGAAGATGGGGAAGCCTGCGGAGGTCCAAATTGCTAAAGCAGCTCCCACACTTGTTGAAGAAGAAAAAATACCTGTAGCTAAAACTACACCTGAAGAGGAGAAAGAGGTTGAGGATGAATCTGTCTCACGTGCAAAGGAACATGTTGTATTAGGTGAGATATATTTCGATAAAGGTGAGTTGGACAGCGCACTCTATGAGTGGAATAAAGCATTAGCCCTTGAACCTGACAATCAGGTGGTAAAAGATAAGATTGCTATGGTCGACCAGTTGAAGAGGAGAGACGAGGAAAAGGTCCAAGAGGAAAAGCAAGCGCGTATGATGGCTGAGGAGCAAGCGCTCAAAGAAGCTGAACAAAAGCAACAAATAGCGTCGTATCTAGAATCAGGACAAGCAAAAAGTGGTAGCGGTGACTTTGAAGGCGCTATTAGTGAGTGGGAAAAAGCGCTTGCTATAGACCCTGCGAATGAAATTGCTCTAAATTCGATACAAAACGCAAAAGAAGTTGTAGTGGTAGAGGAAAAAGCGCGAGTATCCGAAGAAGCACAGCTTGAAGATGAGCGCCGTCAGGAAGATGAGCGACAAAGTGCATTAAAAGGGCAAGAGGTTGATAATTACCTATCTACTGCCCGTATATATTTAGAAGAAGGATACTTTGATGAGGCAATTCAAACGTGGGAACAAGTGCTTCAGGCTGATCCTGAAAATGCTGAGGCAAAAAGCGGCATTGAGGAAGCACGTGCAAAAATGGCATCCGCGAAAACGGCTAAAGACGAGACACGACCCTCTCTTGAGGAAGAAAAAGCTCCCAAGGAAGAAGAATCTGTTGCTGTTATTTCTCCTCTCAGAGCTAAGTTAAACAAACAGCGGATAAAAGATTATCTTTCAACCGGTGATGTTTTTGTGCAGGTAGGCGATTTTGATGAAGCAGTTAAGTTATATAATAAAGTTTTAGAGATCGAGCCTGCTAATGAAATAGCTTTAAAGAAAATTGCAGATGCTCAAAGTGGTGGCGGGCTTGCTCGTGAGAAGAAAGAAAAACAGGACGAAATGAGACGTTTCGAAGAGGAGAAAGCCGCACAGAAACAGAATATAGAGAAGAAGGTAGCTGGACTATTAACTGAAGGAGAGGTTAAATTTAACAGAGGAGAGTTCAGAGCTGCAATAGATATATGGACCGGGATACTTGAGATAGATCCGGTAAACCAGATTGCAAAAAAGAAAATATTTGAAGCAAAAGAACTAAAAATAGCTCAGGATAATAGAAAACGTAAAGAGCTGGAAGCAAAAGAATTTGCAAAAAAACGTGCGCTTTTGAGAATAAAAGAGGCACAGGCAAAGAGAAAGAAAGATTCAGGACATAGGCAGGCTAAGAAAAGAGGCTCAAGAAAAAAACATCATCTTGCTAAAAAGAGAGATGCGTTTCTTGATGAGAGCTATTTAGAGGAGACACTGGGAAGTATTACTGGTAGTGATGAAGTTATTCCCATGGATTGATATAAAACAATAAATTAAGAGTTATATGGAGGCTAAAATGAAGAGAATAATGGTAGTTGGTGTTTTTATTAGTCTGTGTTTGGCTATAGTTGCTGCTCCCTCTCACCAGAAGGCATGTGCGGAAGAAACAACAAAAGCAAAGAACATAATTCTTGTTATGCCTGATGGTATGGGATTTGGTTCTCTCTCGTTACTTATTGATTATTCATATCTGTATAAGAAAAAGCCGCTGTCAATTAATACTGTTATGGAAAAGGGTAACACAGGGTATTGCGTTACCAGTTTATTGAAGTATGTGGTTCCTGAAGGTTGCGCGGGTGTAACTGGTGTTGCCACAGGAGAAAAAACAACACCGGTAAGATTATCAGTCAGTCCAAACGGAGAAAGGCTTCAGACAATAGTAGAGTATGCAAAGGAAAGAGGAATGAAAACCGGTGTAGTTACAACGGGCCGTGTGTCACATTATGCAAGCAGCGCATTTCTTGCCCATGCTAAAAATAGAAAAGTAGAAAATGAGATTGCCGAACAGGAAACACTTTCAGGTGTAGATGTGCTTCTTGGCGGCGGCCTAAGGCATTGGATTCCGCAGGGTAAAAAAGTAAGTGATATTGCTACTATATCAAAAAAACTTGGAGCGGACACTCTGTCAAAACGAGAAGATGATAAAAATTTGATAGATCAAGTGAAAGAAAAGGGTTACGAAGTTGTGTTTACTGCAGAAGATATGGCCAGTGCCCGAGGGGATAAACTCATAGGGCTTTTTTCTGCAAGTGCACTTCCTTTTTCTATTGATGGGCGTTCACAAGAGGGTCTATCTAGTCCCAGTTTGAGTCAGATGACAAAAAAAGCGATAGAAGTATTGAAACAAGATGATGCGGGATTCTTACTCATTGTTTCTGACGGACTGCTTTCACAGCTTCTCCATGAAAATGATCCCGCGGGAACATTAGCACAACTTGTTGAGGTGGATAATGCGGTTAAAGAAGCGGTTGATTTTGCGCGCACTAATCCTGATACACTCATACTTGTTGCGTCACCACGTGACGTGGGTGGTGTCGCATTTTCTGCGCACGAAGACAAAAGTTTGCTTATAGAGAATGATTTTGGGATCCCTAATGATTTTGCAAAGTTGGAGCTGCAGAAGAAATCATCCAATGCATTATTTAAGGATATGGGAAAAGAACCTTCAAGTGCAAAGATAAAGAAAGTTATTTCTGAGTCAACTGCATATGATTTATCAGGTGAAGAAGCAATGTGGGTCAGAGTGTTTCCCGCAGATGAATTTTTCCCTAAATATATGGGGTATCCTTATGGAGCACTTGGGAAAATTCTTGGGAAGAAAACCGGTATTGTATGGGTCAGCCAATATAATACTGCGCTTATGACACCTATTTTTGGCATGGGACCTGGTTCACAACGTGTTAAAGGAATTAAAACTACTACTGATATCTTTCACATAATGAAAGATGCGATAAAATAAATCCTGTATAACGTAACTTTTATGTCCGGCTTAAAAAGAAGATCCATTTAAGTCGGACATTTTCCTAATCTGGACTTCGCTACAATATTCGATGCGAGATCCGGGTCACATTGCTTATTCTTAAGCTGGTGTAGCTCAGTTGGTAGAGCAGCGGTTTCGTAAACCGCAGGTCATCGGTTCGATTCCGATCACCAGCTGTTATTAGCGCTTAGCGTATAGCGTTTAGTGTTTAAGTTTTAAACGCTATGCGATCTACGCTAGTAAATATTCACGAATTAACGTTTTCTGAGGTTAGAGGGTTGGATCTTTAATTCAGCGCGATATTTTGCGATCGTTCTTCGTGCAATGGGAATACCGTCGTTGGTTAAAATCTCTATGATTTTCTGGTCGCTCAGGGGATGTGCGGGATCTTCACTTTTTATGAGTTCTTCGATCCGGTTTTTGACATTTGTTGATGATATATTTTCGCCAGTATCCATTTCAATGCCTCTTGAAAAGAAAAACTTAATTTGAAAAACACCTTGAGGTGTCTCAATATATTTGCTTGAGATAGCTCTCGAGACTGTGGACTCGTGTATTCCGAGTTTTTTCGCAACATCCTTCATTGTGAGAGGCTTCAGGTGATTAATGCCGTTAGTAATGAACTCAAGCTGTGTATTTACAATTTCAGTCGCAATGTTGTAAATGGTTTGTTGTCTTTGTTGGATGTTTTTAATGAACCACATTCCAGCTTTTACTTTTTCTTTTACATATTCCTTTGTCTGGGTATTACCTTCATCTTTCTGCATAAGATTACGGTATAATTTGCTTATTCTTAAATGGGGGATTCTGTCATCGTTTAAAAGAATAATATATTTACCTTCAAATTCCTTCACAATGACATCAGGTATTACATATTCTGTCCGTTCTTCGCTGAACATTCTGCCTGGTTTAGGTTCTAAAAACGAAATGATTGATGCAATGTTCTGCACTTCCTCAACGGACACATCAAGTTCTTTTGCAATCTGTTGATAGTGTTTTTTGCTTATTGCGTCAAGGTGGAAAGAGATTATCTCTTGCAGTAACGGTGTTGAAGTCCCTAATTTGTTGATTTGTATAAGCAGGCATTCTTGGATATCACGAGCGCCCACTCCCAGGGGATGAAAACTTTGTATGAGTGCCAGTATCCTCTCTATAGTTTCTATTGATGAGTTGTTTTGAGAAGCAATATTTTCAACAGTCTCTTGTAAATAGCCGTTTTCATCAATGTTTCCAATAAGCACATTACCCAAGTGTTTTTCGTCATCAGATAAGTCTAAAAGCAACAATTGGCTTTCGAGATGATCAGGTAACGTCTCTTCTTTTGTAATAGAACTTTCAAGATATCTTCTCTTTTCTTCATCTTCATCAGAATGTTTTTTTACGGTGAGGGTTTGCTTGTAGTATTCTTTCCATTCGTCATCAAGCTCCGCAAGTTTATCAAATTCTTTTTTGAATCCAAGATCATCATCTATTTCTTCATCAGTTTTTAAATAATCCTCACGGTCCTGCGGATCATCAATATCTTCTTCAAGTAAAGGATTTTTAGTGAGCTCTTCCTGTGCAAGTGTCTGAAGTTCAAATAGGGGAACCTGTAAAAGGTGGATGGCCTGTTTCATCTGAGGAGATAAAATCAGTTTTTGTACCTGTTTTTGTACTTGTTCCAACCTAAATGCCATTTTCTACATCCCCAAATGGCGGACAAGCCCTCCTCCGATAAATCGAGGCGCTTCTTCACCATTTCAATTTAGTTTCTACCAAATGAGCAAAACACCGATCTTTTATGTGATGTATTTATATCTGCCTAATTTGACATCACTTACTATATAAGGATAGCATTTAATCGGTTTATATTAAAGCTGAAAAGAATACATTTGCATGGAAGTGCTGTCACATTGGAAACGTAATGTTTTAAGTATGTATTAGGAGTGATTTTTGGTATCATAATGTTACTTATACAAGGATGTTATAATGAAAAAGTTATGTATATCAAACAGTATTGTACTGCTTATATGTTTTGTGTTTTTTTCAATGGTATATTTTCCTCTTAAGGCACTGGATTTCAGAGCATTTAATAAATATATTACGATTCCTTCATCAGAAGAAAATGTAATGTATGTATTGCCTGGTGAATGGGTGTATACAATGAAATATGTTACACATCCTACTATGGATGACACTGCGATAGCCTTTTATGTGAATAGCAAAACAATCCCTAATATAAAAACTATTGTAAGAGGAGAACATAAGACATTTAAAAGCGATATTCACGGAAAGTATTTTATCTCTGGTAAGAATCAAATAGAATTTAGAAAAAAAATGTTTGAACCTGATGGATATGTAAATAAATTTACGTTACGAAATTTTAAGAAGAATATATTCGATCTAGATATGTATATTGTTTATAGTTCTGTGCTGTCATACGGCAAATTGTTGCGTAAAGGATGTACAGTAAAAAATGGTATGATGCTCATTCTGTATTTTGCCCTTTTGGTCCTTTTATCAGCTGGGATAGTTGATCATACACTTTTAAGGGTAACATATGTATCGAGTACGGTTCTTCAAAAACTTGATATAGTGATCAACAGTATTTTTATTCTTATAACTATTGCGCTGTTGCTATCAATCCATATTTCTCCGTATACGGTTATTTTAGTTCCATTATATAAATATTTTTCAGTGTATGTATGCATGCAATCACTAAAATTTGTTTTTATATCATTCATGTATTTTAAGGGATCCTGGGGTATGCGATTTTTTACCGTTTTTATAGGGCTTTTCGTTACTTTTGTCTTGTTCATGCTCACTGATATGGTAAGTTGGGCGCGATTTTGCGCTAACATAGCATATGTCTTTTTTGCAATAAGTGTCATAATAATAGCCATTGAGAGAAAACGGGAGGGTTCGTTTGCTCAAAAATAGTTTAAGAACAAAATATTTATTTGGAATAGTTTTCGTAGTATGTTTTGCCAGTTTGTTCTATTTTTTCATTCCTATCTTAAAACGATATCTATATGGGTTTGGCGGGGATCCATGTTGGGTCTCGTGGTATATATGGTGGATTAATTATGCAGACGTGAACGCACTGGATTGGACACATTCAGCATATGTGTCATTTCCTTTTGGGCTTGATTTTACCGCTTCGCCCCAGTATCCGGTTTTTGATTTTCTTTCACGAACATGCGCACGGTGGCTTAATGAAATAGCCGCTCATAATATACTTGTATTGCTTTCTTTTCCGTTGTCATTTTGTACGATGTATCTACTGGTTAAAAAGATTACTGTTGATACGTATGCAGCGATTTTATGCGCTGCGATCTACGCGTTTTGTCCTTATCATACAGCGCATTCTTTGCAGCATCTTAGTTTGTCGCAGATTCAATGGTTTCCTCTTTATATATTTGCGTTGATACATCTCTACGAAAATACTAATGCGAGAAACATATTGTTTGCCGCAGCGACTCTTTCTATTATTGTTTTTACTGACTATTATTATGTCTATTTTACTATATTTATTACCGCTATTTTTATAGTGATAAAAAGTGTAGCTCGCAATACGCGCTATAGCCTGTCTCACATGTTTGGTGTGCTGTTCGGGGTATGCGTTATTTCGGCAATTATTGTTATTCCATTTCTTTTTGCAGAAATGAAAGGGGTCTTTAGCGTGAAAGGGCCAAGCATCGTTGCGCCACAGTATAACCGCAGTATAATAGAGCTATTAACATTTTCAGCAAAACCTTTTGATTATCTACTTCCCCCGTATCACAATCCGTTTATTGGATCATATCTGCCCGATTTTGGCTTATCTCCATTTAAAGGACATCGATTGACTGAACATACACTTTATTTGGGTGTTATGCCTCTGTTGTTATTCTTTTTCAGCGTATGGTGCGCTTTGAGACGCACATGCACGTTATCCCCATTACAAAAATCAATGCTGTGGTTTTCTATGATTCTTTGTGTTGTAGCTGGGCTCTTGTCGTTGCCGCCAATACTTCCTCTCGGAGAATTTTCGTTTGATCCGTTGAAAAAAGAAATTATTGCAGCGCATACAGTATACCTTCCTTCATATTACTTAAATAAGATCATTCCTTTTTTCAGGTGCTATGCGCGATTTGGTTTGCTTGTTATGTTAGGAGTGACAATTGCCGCAGGTATAGGGTATGCTCATATAAATAACAAAATTAAATCGGTAAAACGTAAGGTAGTGCTGTTAATAGGGTGTCTTCTTGTTGTCGTCATAGAGTTTAGTAGTATTCCGCCTGTTATGTATATTGATACAGAGAATATTCCTCCGGAATATATATGGCTTAAGAATCAAGAAGATGAAGCAGTTGTTGTTGAATATCCATTTGGAGATGACAGTGATTCATACACTACACAAGAGTATGTTTTTTATGGACGCTATCACGGAAAGAAACTTGTAAATGGTACGGCCTCGGCACGAGGAAGAGAGAAGTTTAAAAGTGATGTCAGGGATATAACTACTGATAAAGCAAAAAAGATACTTAAGATGTCAGGGGTAAAATACGTTATTATTCACCGCAATAAATATTCTACGGGAAACAAATATGTAGCGCTTGACTGGATAACGAAGGTGCCTGAAGATAAAATATTTCCGATCGGGTATATGTCGGGAAAGATCCCTGATCCGACTTCTGATAATGAGTTGGTGCTGGAAAAAAGGTTTCCCGATACTGATGTATATAGGTTAAAGGACTAATCGTTTTGATATTATAAGGGATATACGGTGCTGAAAAAAATTGTAAAAAACACTACATGTATACTGCTGGGAAATGTTGTAAACAAGATAAGCAGCATAATACTTCTTTTCTTTTTCTCCCGATATCTTGGTGCGACAGGTTTTGGGCTATACTCATTTATCTTCTTTTATGTCGGTTTATTTGGAAGTCTTACTGATTTAGGCGTTAAAACAACGCTTGTGAGGGAGTTAGCTCGTCCACGCCAGCGCAAAGAACTGTATCTGGGAAATTCAATCATTCTGGCCATTACGGGAACGGTTGCCGCTCTTTGCCTGTCGATTGCGATTTCATTTGTTGCAGGGTATACATCAAATGTTAAAGCACTTATAGCGCTTGCATCGCTCAGTCTGGTTTTTTCATTTAGAGATCTAACATTTAGACAGATATATGAGTCTGTGTTTCAAGTAAATCTTAAAATGGAATATCCGACAATCATTAATGCCCTCAATGAAATCCTTGTGGTTTTTTCTTGTCTGGCTGTCATTATGCTTAAGGGAAGCCTCGGTACACTGATATGCGTATATGTGTTAGGGTATGTGCCCGGTTTTATCTGTATTATTGTCTATGCTAATAAATGCATGAGACCTGTTTTTTCCCTTAATAAAACTGTTATGAAAGAAATAATCAAATTGTGCTTTCCTCTCGGCATGGCAGTTGCGTTGACAAGTGTATATGACAAAATTGGCGGCGTGTTATTGCAGGTGTTTAAGGGAAGTGAAGCGGTGGGGTATTATTCTGTTGCGTATCGAGTGAGTGTGTCTCTTAAGATTATTCCTTTTGCACTTATGATTTCATTGTTTCCGCTTTTAAGCGAATACTATGCGCATGATAGAGGTAAGTTTCTTAAATATTTTAATGCGGCAGTAAAATATATTCTCCTAATAGCATTGCCAATGGGTGTTATCGTTACACTTTTTTCCGAACAGATTGTTGTGCTTGTTTCGGGTAAATCCTTTATAGAGTCTGCAACGTCACTTGTCTATATGATCTGGGCAGTTGTTTTTTTGTTTATAACGATAGTGTTTTTCTACACATTGATCTCAATGAATAAACAAGTTCTCGCACTTTTTATATCAGGAGTAATGCTCACAATGAATGTTATTCTCAATATTATTTTGATACAAAAATGGAGTTATGTGGGGGCCTCTATTACACTGCTTTTGACCGAGATAATCGGATTTATATTGGCGCTTATATGTGTTAAAAGGTATGTGAAGGAGTTTTCTCTTGCCGTGTTTTTTAAAGCAGGATGTGCCTTTTTAGGTATGCTTGCAGTTATTTTCGTGCCGTGTAATATTCTCGTTAAATGCAGTCTTTCTGTCTTGGTATTTTTTGTGATAGCATTCTTCATGAAGCTGCTTACTCACGAAGAGTTTGCTCTCATTAAAGGCTTTATGAGATCTAAAAATAAATAAAATGTGTGGTATGTATGACGCATAAAAAAATATTTTCGTATACTGTTGTGTTTGTTCTCATCGTTGTGAGCGCAATACTGCTTACTTTTCGGCTCGATGCACTGAGTTATTGGGGTGATGAAGTTGGAAGCATCATGTATTCGCGGTGTGGTTTTTTTCAAATGATAGATATGTTAATTGCTGAAGATGTCCATCCGCCACTCTACTACATGATTCTTCATTGGTGGATTGATTTGTGGGGTGAAAGTGAATTTGCGCTTCGTTTTCTTTCAGTTATTCCTGTCATTATAAGTATCGTGTTTGTTTACCGTATTGGAAAAGATTTTTTCAGCGAAAAAGTTGGTCTTTTAAGCGCGTTGATGTTTGTTATGTCTCCCGAGATAGTGCTTTTTGGCAGAATGGTGCGTTATTATACATTAGCGCTTCTCTTTGGACTTATGGCTACCTATTTCTTTTTTAAATTGCTCAAAAAAGCACAGTGGAAATATGTTTTTCTTTATGCCTGTAGCGTCACTTTGCTCCTCTATACAACCTATACGACGGTATCACTTATTATTGCTCACGGTTGTATCCTGCTTTTTTGGATAAAACAGGAAAGACAAGCGATTTTTAAGTGGATATCCGCTCAATGTATTGCCTTTTTATTATACATTCCGGGTACCATTCTTTTTTTTATGATGATTTCGCGTATGTCGAGTGAGAATAATCCGCTATCAGATTTGAGTGCCGGAGCCTCTGGTGTAGCTGTAAAGTTTATGTATTCTATATATGCATTTTGTTTTGGAGAAACACTGTACCCATGGCATGTAGCTCTTGTTGTTCCGGGATGCATTGTTATATTTTGTATATTTATGTATGGGATAAGAAAAAGCTTAGCTATGCATAATAAACATTATTTCTTCTTATTGCTTCAACTGGCCATACCTCTTGTTTTTACCGTTATTCTTTTGAGTACGGTAAAGAAATTATCATCTTTTGTGTATGCCCCGTCAAGAACGCTGTTTGTTATCCCTTATTTTTGTCTTGCCCTCGCAGTTGGTATTGAATATATACGCGACAAGCGACTTAAAATATTCATTATTCTTTTTCTTCTCAGTATATGGACTGTTTCGCTGGTAAATTATTACACGTATCGTGAGTTTATAATGCCCACATATCTTGCTCCATGGAAAGAGGTGTTGCATGATGCTGCTAGCGATGCCAGAGAATATGATTTAGTTGTTGGAGAAGAAACGCGAGAGCTGAATTATTATTATGCTGCGCGTGATTATCCGTTTCATTTCCTTGTTGATGAAAAAGAAATAACAGAGTATCTGTTATTGCATCCGGAAGCGCGATTGTACTATATAAAAACCGGTAGAGATCAACAGCCATCAGGCTTGTCTTTACAATTTAGAGACTGGATAGCTCGTGAATATGTATTAAAAAGGACCAAAGCTTATGTGAAGATAGATGACTTCTATAAAAAAGTGAAGAAGTTGTTGTTGAAAAGAAAACCATATGCTTATAAGATGGAATTATTAGTGTATGAAAAATAAATTCTCTCTGTTACAAAAGGTAATCTATGTCTAGAAAAGACCGGTTTATATTTGGTTTTGTTGCTCTCAGACTGTTGTGTGATATTACCATGCTGTACGTGGTATTTAATATTTCTTATTATGTACGATTTCACCTCGGTTTGTTTTTAGTTGATTTAGGAGTTCCTCTGATTTCCTATTACCAACCGGTATTTCTTTTTGGTACGGTTCTTATAGTAGTTCTTTTCAGAAATCAAGGGTTGTATAAAGGTTTTTGGAGAGGAACCATTGCTGAAGATTTTTTTAAAATTATAAAAAGTGTTCTCTTAGGTATATTTATCATGATGGCGTTTAGTTTTCTGTACCGTGAGTTCTCGTATTCACGGGGAATGGCTTTAGTAGCATTACCGCTTCTTGTAAGCGGAATATTTATTGAAAGGATGATAGTCGATTGGATTGAACATGGCGTAAGGTTATCGAAGGGGATATATACCAAAGTGCTCATTATTGGGAGTGGTGAAGATGCCGCTAAACTGGTAAGGGCCTTTACGAAAAGAAGAACATTGGGGTACAATATAAAAGGTTTTATATCTGATGAAAAGAATAATATTGTTTTTGATGGTATACAATATCCCGTTTTAGGAAGCTTTGATTCTTTAGATAGTGTTTTTAAAGATGGGGATATAGATGAAGCGATATTAGCGGAGAAAGGTTTTACGCACGATAGAATTATTTCAGCTATCATTACCTGTGAAAAGAATCTTGTAACGTGTAAATTAGTTCCCGATATTTTAGAAATGATGACAAGTAATGTTGATATTACTCATGTTGACGGGGTATCACTTCTCAATATACATCGCTTTCCGTTGCAGAGTTTATGGTCGCGATGCGTTAAACGTTCTTTTGATTTTGTAATTTCATTACTATTTCTTATTATTTTTTCACCGATTATGTTCCTTGTAGCATGTGTGCTCAAGATTGATTCAAAAGGGCCGGTACTGTATAAGCAAGAACGCTGCGGTGAAGATGGAAGGTTGTTCAATATATTAAAATTTAGAACAATGATTGTTAATGCCGAAAACGAGACGGGTCCTGTATGGGCAAAAAAGGATGATCAAAGGAGAACACGCCTCGGGCGTGTGTTGCGTGAAACGAATATGGATGAGCTTCCTCAGTTAATTAATGTGGTAAGAGGTGACATGAGTCTTGTTGGTCCTCGCCCTGAAAGACCTCATTTTGTAAATCAGTTTAAAGAAAATGTTCCCCGCTATATGTCTCGACATCTTATAAAATCAGGGATTACCGGATGGGCGCAAGTCAATGGGTTTCGTGGGGATACCTCTATTGAAGAACGAATCAAATACGATCTATTTTATATTGAAAATTGGTCATTATTTTTTGATATAAAAATCTTATTTTTCACCATATTTGCGCGGAAAAATGCATACTAATACGCACGGCTGTAAGCTATAAGTTATATGCTATAAGAACTTGAAATCCTAAATTCTAATAACTTATCTAGCGTTTAGCATTTAGCGTATAGCGTATAAAAAGCAAAATCTAAACGCTAAACGCCACCCGCTATGCGCTAATCAACGTATTTGACAAAAGTGCCCTGTTTTGATACAGTTATAGCCTTTGGGGGTGGATGCTATTATGGACAAAAAGAAATTAGATTTTAGCAAGATTAGGACATATCCTATTCGTGAGAGAGAAAACAAGGTGCGCAAAGAAGATTTTGCCACCCCTCTCGATAAAGGATGCAGTTTTATTGATTTTTTTGATTCCTTACCTAACGTTCTTGACGCAAATAACTTAAGGTCAGTTGTAACTGCGGTTTTAAATGCGCGAAAATACAATAAGCCGGTTATTGTTGCGCTTGGCGGGCACGTGATTAAGTGCGGTTTGAATCCGATATTAATAAATCTTATGTCCCGTGGCATTATTACGCACCTTGCAATGAATGGTTCTGCAGCTATCCATGATTTTGAAATTGCGATGATCGGACAAACATCAGAAGATGTATCGGTAAGCATTCAAGACGGGACCTTTGGTATGGCGGAGGAAACTGGTAAGTTAATGAATGAATCATTGCGCCAAGGGGTCAAACAAGGATTGGGTGCCGGGCAATCATTTGGTGAAAGAATAATAAAAGGTGATTTTCAATATAATGATTTGAGTGTACTGTCAAAAGCTATTGAAATGGGCATTTCCTCGACGGTTCATATTGCAATTGGGACAGATATTATTCATCAGCATCCATCTGCGGATGGTGCGGTTACTGGAGAGGCGACGTATAAAGACTTTCAGATGTTTACCTCTGCTGTAAGCGAGCTCGGTGGTGGGGGTGTCTATATTAATATTGGTTCAGCGGTGATTATGCCGGAAGTGTTTTTGAAAGCACTTTCAATTGCGAGAAATCTTGGATATCCGGTAAAGAATTTTGTAACTGCAAATTTTGATATGTCGCTTCCTTATCGAAGCAGAGAGAACGTTGTAAAGAGGCCTCATGGGGAAGAAGGACAAGGGTTTTCAATTATTGGAAAACATGAGATTATGATTCCATTGTTTGCCCAAGCTCTTCTTGAAAAATACGAATTGTAACTTCAAACAGCAAGTGAAATGTTACATTGTGAAAAGGTGAGATAAAAACATGAAAGCTGTTCCAATCAAACGAATGAAGAAAATATTTGATGCATTTTCAAAAGTAAAGGTTCTTGTCGTTGGTGATGTTATGCTTGATCAGTATATATGGGGGAAGGTAACTAAGATATCTCCCGAGGCTCCTGTTCCTGTGGTAAATGTTGTCCGAGAGTCATTTATGCCGGGTGGTTCCGCAAACGTAGTGAACAATGTATCGGCTTTGGGGGCATCAGTATATGTTGCCGGTGCGATAGGTAATGATGCGGCAGGAGTTACTCTTAAGGAGGGGTTACGCACCGAAGGGGTAAATACTGATGGCTTAATTGTAGATAAAGATCGGCCGACAATTTTAAAAACTCGTATTATAGCGTCACATCAGCAGGTTGTACGCGTTGATAGGGATGGAAAATTATTCCTTGATAATGAGTACATGGAAAGGATTATTAAGTACGTAGGAAGTATCATTAAAAAAATTGATGCAATTATAATTGAAGATTACGGCAAAGGTGTTATTACTCAGGAATGCATAGATGCAATCGTATTACTGGCTAAGAAACACGGTAAAGTCACGTCTGTTGATCCGAAAGATGGTCATTTTTTAGATTATAGCGGGGCAACCGTAGTGACACCAAATCATCATGAAGCGCTTTCATGTATTCGCCGTAATGTGACGGAGCAAAATGGTTTAGATGAAGTCGGTAGACAGCTCCTGCGTAAGTGGAATTGCGGCAATATTCTTATAACGTGCGGTGAAGATGGCATGATAATATTTGAGGGAGAAAAGGAACCTTTTAAGATACAGACTGTAGCGCGTGAAGTGTTTGACGTTTCCGGAGCGGGTGATACAGTGATTGCGGCACTTACAACAAGTCTTGCAAGCGGCGCAACTATAAGGGAATCAGCAATTATATCAAATTATGCCGCGGGTATTGTCGTCGGTAAATTGGGTACCGCTACGACAAACCGTGAAGAAATTACCGCAGCAATGAAGACGTGGCGTTCATAATAGTCTGCATGGCGACTATGTATATATTGGATTTCAAATATGGGAGAAAAACAAAAAGCAATATTTTTAGATCGGGATGGTACTATCAATATTGATTCTGGATATGTTGGTAATGTTGATGAATTTGTACTGCTTCCATACGTAATTGACGCATTAAAATTGCTTGAAGAGCAGGGTTTTTTGTTGTTTATTATAAGTAATCAATCCGGTGTAAACAGAGGCTATTATACGGAGATTGATGTTGGGAAGGTCCATGAGAAAATGATGTCTCTTATTGGCGCGCATGATATTGCCATTACAGATTGTTATTATTGTCCACATACACCTCAAGAACAATGCGATTGCAGAAAACCTTTACCAAAAACTGTCTTTGATATGGCCACGCGGTATAATGTTGATCTGTCACAGTCATATTTTATAGGTGATAAAGAAACGGATGTATTGACAGGAAAAAACGCAGGGACAAAAACAATATTTATTATGGGTGAAAAATGTTCCGTTAAAACTGATTACAGAGCAAAACACTTGTATGATGCCGCTCAATGGATAGGCCAGGAACATGATGATTAGCGCAATAATACCGGCACGGTATAAATCTTCTCGATTTGAAGGAAAGCTCTTAGAAAAAATAGGAGAAAAAAGTATTATCCAGCATGTCTATGAAGCGGTAAAATGTGCCCAGTCTGTAAATGAGGTTATTGTTGCTACTGACGACCAGAGGATATATGATGTTGTAAAAAATTGTGGGGGTGTCGCAGTGATGACCCGCTCTGAACATAAGAGCGGAACAGACAGAATAATTGAGACTCTCAGTAAAACAAAAAGTGATATCATTGTTAATGTGCAGGGTGACGAGCCGTTTATTGATCCGTATATTGTTGATGCAGTTGTTGCCCCGCTGGTAAAGACCGATACGGTAAATATAGCTACCGCTGCGGTGAGAATCTCTAATCCCGAAGATATTGCAAACAGTAACAATGTTAAAGTAGTGTTAGATAGCCAAAGGTATGCTCTCTATTTTTCACGGAGCCCGATACCTTTTGTGAGAGATGTAGCCGATAAAGAAAAAGCGCACTACTATAAGCATATAGGTATTTATTGTTACAGAAGGAGTTTTCTTGAAAAACTCGCAACGTTACCGTATTCAATGCTGGAAGATGTAGAGAAACTAGAGCAGTTACGGTTTTTAGAGGCGGGAGAGCGGATTAAAGTGATTGTTGTTGATCACGAGTCAATTGGTATTGATACGCCTTCAGATTTAGAGAAGGCAAGAGAGCATCATAAAAATTTAGATAAAAGGTCATCACAGACCAGAGACAACAGACAACAGACCACAGACTAAAAATGAAAAGTTTTTAGCCTTTAGTTTCTGGTCTTAATAGGGGGGGGCGTGACAAAATATATTTTTGTAACAGGCGGAGTGGTTTCTTCTTTAGGTAAAGGAATAGCATCTGCATCTATTGGTATGCTTCTTGAAAATGATGGGTTGAAGATAACGCTGCAGAAATTTGATCCGTATATCAATGTTGATCCGGGGACAATGAGTCCGTTTCAGCACGGCGAGGTCTATGTGACCGAAGATGGAGCTGAAACTGATCTTGATCTTGGGCACTATGAGCGGTTTACATCAGCGCAGATGTCTCAACTCAATAATGTAACGACGGGAAAAATATATAATAATGTGATCACGAAAGAAAGAAGGGGAGATTATTTGGGTAGGACGGTGCAGGTTGTCCCCCACATTACTGATGAAATAAAAGGCAGGATTAAAGAAGTTGCACGCAAAACAAAAGTAGATGTCGTTATTACAGAAATTGGCGGGACTGTCGGGGATATTGAAAGTTTGCCCTTTCTTGAATCGATACGTCAGTTTGCTCAAGATGTCGGGAAGTCGAATGTGCTTTTTATTCATTTGACGCTGGTGCCTTATATGGCTGCGGCAGGAGAGTTAAAGACAAAGCCGACGCAACATAGTGTCGGGAAATTGCGCGAAATTGGTATTCAGCCGGATATCTTGCTTTGCAGAACAATGAAAACACTTTCTAAAGATATCAAAGAGAAAATCGCGTTATTTTGCAATTGCTCGAAAGATGCGGTCATACCGGCCCAAGATGTCGACAACATATATGAAGTGCCGATGAAGTTTCAGGAAGAAGGCCTGGATAAATTAATAATCGGAATGCTTGGTTTGAAAGAAAAAATACAATTAAGAAAAAAACAGAAAAAGAACAATGGCAAAAACATTAAGCTGTGGATAGACATGTGTTCACGTCTTAAATCACCCAAAAGTGAAGTATCTATAGCGGTCATCGGGAAATATATTGAATTAAATGATGCATATAAGAGTTTATATGAAGCTATTCTTCACGGAGGGATAGCAAATGATTGTAAGGTGGATATTAAAAGAGTTGATGCTGAAAAAATAGAAAAACATGGTGCGGAAAAATACCTGAGCAAAGTTTCAGGAATACTTATTCCGGGCGGTTTTGGACAAAGAGGCGTTGAAGGTAAAATAGCCGCAATCACTTATGCTCGCACGAACAATATACCGTTTTTTGGCATTTGTCTTGGGATGCAATGTGCTATTGTTGAAATTGCTAGAAATGTATGCGGGATGAAGAAAGCAAATTCTACGGAATTTGACAAAGGTACGCCATATCCCGTAATTTCTTTGCTTTCGGAACAAAAGAATATTAAGAATATGGGAGGGACCATGAGGCTGGGTGCTACTCCGTGCATGATTGAAAAAGGTACGCTTGCATATAAAATATATAGGAAAAAGATTGTTCATGAACGACATAGGCACCGATATGAATTTAATAATCATTATAAAGAAAAATTAAAATCGGCTGGATGTAGGTTAAGCGGTGTATATTCGAAGGACACTCTTGCGGAGATTATTGAGCTTGCTTCACATCCTTACTTTATTGCGACACAGTTTCACCCGGAATTTAAGTCCCGGCCGATACAAGTACATCCTTTATTTAAAGGATTTATAGAAGCTGCAATGAAATACAAAAAAAACAGGCATAACATTTAATAACAGTAAAAGAGATAATGATGAAACCCAAAAGAGTAAAAATAGGAAACGTTGTTATTGGTCAGGGCGCGCCTCTCACACTGATAGCAGGGCCGTGTGTTATTGAGAGTCAGTCACATTGTCTAAAAATAGCACAAGCCTTAAAAGATATTACGCGAGAGCTCAATATATCATATGTTTTTAAGGCGTCTTATGACAAGGCCAATAGATCTTCTGTTTCTTCGTATCGCGGCCCGGGAATGACAAAGGGACTTGCTATTTTATCTAAAATAAAAGAAAAAGTAGATGTGCCGGTTCTCACAGATATTCATTGTAAGGAAGAGCTGTCTCAGGTTGCTCGCGTTGCTGATATTATTCAAATACCAGCTTTTTTATCTCGTCAAACAGATCTTATTATTGCGGCTGCAGCTACCGGTAAGCCGATCAATATTAAAAAAGGACAGTTTCTTGCCCCTTGGGATATGAAAAATGTTATAGAAAAAGCTGAAACGACCGGCA
The DNA here is from genome assembly GCA_030765405.1 of Candidatus Ancaeobacter aquaticus. NCBI lineage: Bacteria > Pseudomonadati > Candidatus Auribacterota > Candidatus Ancaeobacteria > Candidatus Ancaeobacterales > Candidatus Ancaeobacteraceae > Candidatus Ancaeobacter > Candidatus Ancaeobacter aquaticus. The sequence continues at coordinate 38,613 of JAVCCP010000028.1, forward strand.
ACAAGAATATTACTCTTACTGAAAGAGGTGTGAGTTTTGGTTATAATACACTTGTTACGGATATGCGATCACTTGTTATAATGCGTGATTTTGGGTATCCGGTTATTTTTGATGCAACGCACAGTGTTCAGCAGCCCGGCGGCAACGGAAACTGTTCAGGTGGTGATAGACGCTTCGTGCCATATCTTAGTAGAGCTGCTATCGCAGTAGGGTGTGACGGATTGTTTTTAGAAGTGCATGATAAACCAGAAAAAGCATTATGTGATGGGCCGAATTCACTCCCATTAAATATGGTTAAAAAACTTTTGAAAGATGTCGTTAATATAGATGGAATAGTTAGAGGTCAAATATAGCGTATAGCGTTTAGCGTATAGAATTTAAGGACGGGCTCTTTTTCTTCTTTTACTATCCGCTAAACGCTGTACGCTAGCAAAATGATTATAAATATATAATATTGTTTTATAGCTTAAAGCTTACAGCTTATAGCTTAACGTCGGAGGGATATATGTCAAAAGCAATGCAAACACATGCATCAATAGATATTGCACTAAATGTTCTAGAAGTTGAAGCCCAAGCAATAGAATCTTTGATGAAACACATCAATGGTGATTTTGAAAAAGCGATTGAGCTTTTGCTGAGTTGCCGGGGTCGTGTTATTGTCACAGGAATGGGAAAGCCGGGTATTATCGGGAGGAAAATATCTGCGACATTAGCCAGTACCGGTACGCCGTCATTATGGCTGCATCCAGCAGAAGCAATACATGGTGATCTTGGAATGGTGATGAAGGATGATATCATAATCGCTATTTCAAATAGTGGAGAAACCGAAGAAATTAGAAAGCTGTTGCCGACAATTAAAAAGATTGGCACCCGTCTGATTTCTTTTACCGGCAATCTGAAATCGACGCTTGCTGAATACAGTGATGTTGCGATTTATGCAGGTGTAGAGAAAGAAGCCTGTCCGTACGATCTTGTTCCAACAGCCTCAACGGTTGTGGCATTAGCGCTTGGTGATGCAATAGCAATCGTTTTGATGCAAAAACGCGGGTTTAGGGTTGAAGAATATGCGTTCTACCATCCGGGCGGAACACTAGGGAAGAGAATGCTTTTAAAAGTTGAAGATATTATGAGAACGGGAACAGCCATCCCACTAGTCTCTGATGAGATGCGAATAAAAGAGGTGCTTTTCGCTATAACGGACGCGCGCGCAGGTGCTGCAATTGTAATTGATGCAAACAAACAGTTGGTGGGTATTTTTACTGATGGAGATTTGCGCCGTTCGATTGAAAAAGAGCCGAATGTTACTGCAATGAAGGTGTCATCGTTTATGACCAAACGTCCTATTACCATAACACAGGATAAGCTTGCAATGGAAGCACTGCGCATTATTAAGGAACGACGTATAGATGAGCTTATTGTTGTCGATAAGGACGGACATCCAATCGGTATCGTTGACGAAAAAGACTTATTAGGCCTTGGGTAACACCCGTAGAGGGTGTGGATTTAGAGGATAGTTATAGTATAACAACACATTACTGTGGACTGAAAGACATTAGAATATCTGACAGTGGTCTATTGCGCGATAGCCTGAAGAACTCTTATGTTTTTCAGTTTTTTAATGAAATGGTGAAATATGAATACAGATGCTCTTAAGAATATTAAGCTATTTGTTACAGATGTTGACGGGGTTTTTACCGATGGAAAAATAATTCTTGATGCCGAGGGAAAAGAACTAAAGAAATTCAATGTGCATGATGGTGCTGCAGTAAAGTATGCCGCACTTGTCGGGTTTAGAACGATTATGATATCAGGAAGAGATTCTGGAGCGGTGACGAAACGCGCCAAAGAGATTGGGATATATAAGGCGTATCAAGGTATCAGTGATAAGGCCGCCGTGTTAGAAAAGATTATTACAGATGAGAGTGTTACGGCTGACCAAATGTGTTTTATTGGGGATGATTTGCCGGATATAGCGGTTTTAAAAAGAGTTGGTTTTTCTGTTGCGGTGAAGAATGCGGTGAGCGAGGTAAAAGAAGTTGCTGACTATGTTACTGAAAAAAGCGGCGGAGACGGGGCGTTTAGAGAAGTGGTTGAACTTGTTTTAAAATCACAGGGACATTGGAAAGAATTGCTAAAGAAAATAAGTTGATAGCATGAACCACAAATTTCATAGACATATACTTTACTATTGTTTGCGTATACTTATAAAATGCGCACAAGTCGTCCCGCGCACTTTGCTGTTAGGTTTTGCAACAGTATGCGGAAATGTATTGTATGTTCTTTTGAAAAAAGAACGCTCCAAAACTAAACGTCATTTGCAGTATGTCTATTCAGAGAAGAAATCGCCGAAAGAAATTAATACCATTGCACGTCATGTATTTGTCAATCTTGCAAAAAACTTGGTTGATTGGATACTGATGGAACGAATGAGTAAGGAAGAACTTGGGAAGCTTGTTAGTATTGAAGGGCGCCATAAGATGGAGCGTGTACTCGCACGCGGTAAGGGAGCCATTGTTATTACAGCGCATATCGGTAATTGGGAGTACCTCGCGTGGTATGTTGCTCAGTATATTTCTCACGGTGGTGTAGGTGTTGTTGCCCGGAAAATATATTATGAGAAATATAACGATCTGATTGTTGGTGTCAGAAAAAAAAATAAAGTGGAAACCATGTATAGTACTGATTCTCCGAGAACTATTCTTCGTGCACTAAAAAACAACTATGCGATCGGAATGCTGCCAGATCAGAATGTGCGGTATCTGAACGGTGTTTCAATAGATTTCTTTGGAAAAAAGTCTTATACGCCGGTTGGGCCTGTAGCTCTTGCACGGACATGCGGGGCAGGGATCGTTCCGGCATTTTTGATCAGGCAAAAAGATAATAGTTATACTATTTATGTGGAAGACGAAATAGATCTTGTTCGTACAGCCGATAAAAAAAGTGATATGCGGGAAAATACGATCAGGTGGAACAGCGTGTTTGAAAAATATATTTTGAGATATCCAGACCAATGGGTGTGGATGCACGATAGATGGAAGAAAGCGTGAAAAAATGAAGCAGAGTGCCTTGGCTGATCGAAAAATTGTTAAAGAGGATCAGTCTGTAATATGAAAAATAGATTTCATAGGCATATACTTTATTATTGTTTGCGTGCACTCATGAAGTGCGCACAAGTCGTCCCGCGCACTTTGCTGTTAGGTTTTGCAACAGTATGTGGAAATGGATTGTTTGTTCTTTTGAGAAAAGAGAGTGCCAAAACTGTACACCACTTGCAGTACGTCTATTTAGGGAAGAAATCTTCCAAAGAGATTAGGACAATTGCGCGCCATGTATTTGTTAACCTTGCAAAAAACTTGGTTGATTGGATACTGATAGAACGAATGAGCAAGGAAAAATTCGGCAGTCTTATCAGTATTGAAGGGAGAGAGAAAATAGAGCGTGTGCTTGCGCGGGGTAAGGGCGTTGTTGCTATTACGGCGCATATTGGTAATTGGGAGTATCTTGCGTTGTATTTTGCTCAGTTCATCCAGCATGCCGGAGTAGATATAGTTGCAAGGGAGATATATTATAAAAAATATGATGATCTGATCGTTGGGTTGCGTAAAAACAATAAAGTAGAGACTATCTATACTACTGATTCTCCAAAGAATATTCTTCGGGCATTAAAAAACAACCGTGTGGTTGGAATGTTGCCGGATCAGAATGTGCGCCATCTTAATGGTGTTTCAATAGATTTCTTTGGAAGAAAGTCTCATACGCTTGTTGGACCTGTTGCTTTGGCACGGGCAAGTGGAGCGGGTGTTGTTCCGGCATTTTTGATCAGGCAAAAAGATAATAAATATACTATTTATATAGAGGATGAAATAGATCTTGTTTGTACAGACGATAAAAAGAATGATATACGTGAAAATACGATCAAATGGAACAGCATATTTGAAGAATATATTTTAAAATATCCCGATCAATGGGTATGGATGCACGATAGATGGAAAAATGTGTAATAAAATGAAGCAAAGCGTATATTGGCCTGATGGAAAGATGATAAGGGCATAGGGAACAATTGTTAAAGAAAATCAGTCTATATAATGACAGATGAGTTTTATAGCACATGAGTAGAAGGGTATATCTGGAAAAGGTATAGTAATATCTCTTCCAGGTGTGGGCGTTACTTACGATCGGCGCAAGAAAGCATAACATAATGTATAAAAATAGCAGAAAAAGCAAAAATAGGACAATGAGTAAATATCGATCGATATTTATTGTGTTTTGCCTTATAATCTCTGCGATGCATTGTTTTTCCGAGGCAAGCGACCTAAAAGGTGTGTTAAAGGGTTTTGTATTTGAATTACCTAATCAGGAAGGTGCGCGTGCAGCGCTCGTAAAAGGAGAAACGGCGACTGTTTTACCGGGTGGTTTTATTGAGATAGACAAGGTTTTTACCCGTATATTTTGTGAAGATGGCAGAGAGGTATTTGTTACATCTGACACGGCTCTTTTTGATAAGAACAATGGAGAGGTTTCGACAGAAGTGCCGGTGAAAATCGTGTCCGAAGGGGTTGTTATAACAGGGACTGGAATGCTTTGGAGATCTAATAAGCAATTGATTGAAATAAAAGAAAATGTAAAAGTTGAATGTGTGTTTGATAAAAAGGATGGTCAACTGTGGGAATAAAAAGAATACTTTTCGGTTGTTTATGTCTGATATGTATGAGTATAGGTGTGCATTCTGTTTTTGGGGAGGAATTGCCGCACGAGCGTTTTGAAAATCCTACGGTAATTACCTCTGATGGCGGTGTTGTGTTTGATTATACAAAAAACATTGCAATCTTTACCGATAATGTTGTTGTGAAAGATGATCAGGGCGTTTTGAAGGCTGACAAAATGAAGGTGTTCTTCGATGCAAAAGGATCGTCAATGAAAAGGATTGAAGCATTTGGTCATGTCTTTATTGATCAGGGTGGAAGGCAAGCAGAAAGCCAAAAATTGCTTATGTTGGTTCCCTCAGGAAAAATTATTCTCACTGGGAATCCACGAATCAAACAGGGGGTAGACACCTATAGCGCCCAAAAGATCACCATTCTAAAAAAATCAAACAGAATAATTTTTGAGCCGAAAGCTAAGCTGATGATATTTCAGCAGAAGAAAGATCAAATATTTTAATTGATAAAAAATAGATAGAGTGGTATAATACAAGCAATGGAATTGTTAAGAACGGAAAATTTGATAAAACAGTATAAATCCCGCAAGGTGGTTAACGGGGTAGAAATTACTGTAAATAAAGGTGAGATTGTTGGGCTTTTAGGGCCTAATGGCGCAGGCAAAACGACAACGTTTTATATGATTGTGGGCTTGGTAAAGCCTAATAAAGGTAATGTGTTTTTTAAGAAGGTGGACATTACGAAGTTGCCGATGAGCCGTAGGGCACAGCTTGGGATTGGTTATTTGTCGCAAGAGCCCTCAATATTTAGAAAGCTTACCGTTGAAGAGAACATTATGGCTATCTTGGAGACGCTCAATATCACGCCTGTGGAGAGGAGAAAGCGTCTCAAGCAACTTTTAGAAGAGCTTAAAATTGCGCATCTTGCAAAAAGTATCGCATATACCCTATCCGGAGGTGAACGACGCAGGCTTGAAATTACACGTGCTATGGTTACTCGTCCGACATTTATACTGTTAGATGAACCCTTCTCAGGGGTTGATCCTATTGCGGTGTTTGATGTGCAGCAAATGATTCTTGAATTAAGGGATAAAGGGCTCGGCATCTTACTTACGGATCATAGTGTGAGAGAAACTCTATCAATAACTGATAGGGCATATATTATGAATGACAGTAGGATACTTATATCGGGAACGGCTGATGAATTAGTGAACAATCCAAAAGCTCGAGAGATATATTTAGGCGAGAAGTTTACTATGTAAATGGAGAATGGAGGTTATTATGGAAGTACATTTTATAAAAAGAACAGATGATGTGACCCCTGAGATGAAGCAGTACATGGAAGAAAAGATTACAAAGATAGAGAGGGTTCCTATTAAAATTATTGATGTGCGCATTACCATGAGCATTCATGGCTATTTGCATTTTGTTGATGTGGCTGTATTGGGGAAAAACCATACGTTCAATGCAAAAGCTGAAGACAAGGACATGTTTGCGGCGATTGATAGTGTCATGGATAAGATTGATCATCAATTGAAAAAACATAAAGATATTACCCGGGATCATAAGGGCATGAACTCTATCAAGGATGAAGAAATACAGATTTCCCAAGAGGTTGAAGAAGAAGATATGTAGGTAGATGTATTTGATTTTGCATAGAGAGAGAGGAAATACTATGCAGGGAATAAAAGTAAGTGCTTTCTATCGCGATTTTAAAGACAAATTGCGGATTAATCTTGTTTCCGGTAAAAACGGGCTTAATCGCGTCATAAAAGTCCCCGAACTTAATCGCCCTGGCCTTGCGCTTGCAGGGTATTTTGATTATTTTGCGTCTAAGAGAGTACAAGTTATGGGAAAAGTCGAAATGACCTATCTCAAATCGTTGAGTGTGAAGGAACGTAAGAAAAGAATAGTAAAACTGTTTGATCAGAATATTCCCTGTATTATCATTGCGAGAAATTTTATTCCCTTGCCGGAGTTATTCCAATTAGCTGAAGAAACAAATACTCCAATATTCAGGAGTAGACTTGTTACAATGAATCTCATAAATAAAGCAACGGCGTTTTTAGATGATGAATTTGCCGAAAGCACTACTATTAGCGGTGATCTAATGGAAGTATACGGTGTGGGTGTGCTTTTGCGAGGGAAAAGCGGTGTCGGGAAGAGTGAATGCGCTCTTGCATTAATAAAGAGGGGGCATCGTCTTATTACTGATGATGTGGTAAGAATCAGAATTGAAGATGGGAAACAACTTATTGGCAAGGGTGCTGAGCTTACGCGTCATCATATGGAAATCAGAGGATTGGGTATTATAAATGTGCAAACCCTTTTCGGTGTAGGATGTGTGCGAGATGAAAAGAGAATAGATCTTATGATTACACTTGAGGAATGGGACAGTAAAAAAGAGTATGAACGATTAGGTCTTATTGATAAAGTGGTCAATATTCTCAGTGTTTCACTGCCCCATGTGGTTATTCCTGTCAGGCCAGGAAGAGATATTGCTCTTTTGATTGAAACAGCATCACTTAACCAGAGATTAAAGTGGATGGGGTATCATTCTGCACAGGATTTGAATAAGAAATTGCTTGATCAGATTAAAAAAGGAAATTAACCGTTCTGTATTATTGCATATATTTTTACCTCCTTCTGCTATCAGTCGGTCGTTAAAGCTATTGACGTATTTAAATGTGCTAATACCATGCCTTTAGAATAAATATGACCTTTGTGTGAATGCTATTCCTACGCTACTAAGACAACTAAGGATTTGATTTTTATTAAAGAAGATGTTATAAGTACTAAGGGTTGTGGTCTTTATGATCGAGAACAAGTGTTCTTAAGCGCGAAATAAAAACGAGTAAAACGACAAAAAAAGAGTGTGCATAGTGATGAAAAAGAGTGTTGCAGTGAAATGCGAAAAAGAAGTGAGCATAGTTAATGAGCTTGGGATACATGCCCGGCCTGCCGCTATGTTTGTTAAGTTAGCGAATACATTCACATCTGAGATCTTTATTGAAAAAGATAAGGAACAGGTTAATGGAAAAAGTATTATGGGTATTATGATGCTTGCTGCAGGAAAAGGCACCAAGATTATTATTCGTGCGGAAGGCGAAGATGCGGATAGTGCTGTAGATGCTATTGAAAAGCTCATAACGGATAAATTTGGAGAGGAATAGCAATGGGCGAGAGAGAATTTAAGGGAATACCTGTATCTCCTGGTGTCGCAATAGGAAAGGTGTTTCTTTTTGATAGCGAAGAAGATGTTATTGTAAAAAGGAAGCTATCTCCCAAGGATATTCCCAATGAAATTACCCGTTTTGAGGGCGCCCTTATTCAGGCACGAAGGGAAATACTTGATATTCAGAAGAAAATCGCTAAGGCGATGGGCACTGAACATGCAGAGATTTTTAATGCTCATCTTCTCGTTGTTGAAGACAGAGCGCTCATTGAAGAAGTTATCAAGAATTTAGAAAAACAACGGTATAACGTTGAATATATATTTATTCAGGTTGCGAAAAAATACTCGAAAATATTTTCCCGGATGGAGGATGATTATCTAAAAGAAAGAGCAAGTGACATACGTGATGTTGCCAGAAGAGTTCTCCATAAGCTTATAGGAAAGAAACGACAGGACCTTGCAGTCTTAAAAGAAGAAGTGATTATTGCAGCGTATGATCTTTCCCCCTCTGATACAGCACTTATGCATAAAGAAAAAGTCATTGGATTTGTCACAGACATTGGCGGAAAAACCTCTCATACGGCGATTATGGCTCGATCTCTTGGTATCCCTGCTGTTGTTGGGCTTAGGGATGTTAGCAGGAAGATTAAGCCTGATGCAATGCTGATCATTGATGGTAATCGTGGCATTGTGATAGTTAACCCTTCAAAAACGACGCTGGAACGCTATGCTGAGCAACAAACAAAATTTGAAATATTCGAAGAAAAACTTGCAAGCCTCAAAAACTTACCTGCTGAGACAAAAGATGGTTTTAAAATTACCCTTGCGGCAAACATAGAGCTCCCTGAAGATGTTCCCAGCGTAATTGCTCATGGTGCTCAGGGGGTAGGGCTGTATCGCACAGAATTCTTATACATGAACCGTTCAGATTTACCGAAGGAAGAGGAACAGTTCCAATCATACAAACAGGTCGCCGAAAAAGTTTCCCCGCACACCGTGATTATACGAACAATGGATCTAGGAGGAGATAAATTTTTAAGCCATCTACAGATTCCTCGAGAAATGAATCCGTTTTTGGGATGGCGTGCTATTCGTTTTTGTTTGGCCCGTTTAGATATTTTTAAAGTACAGCTCCGTGCAATATTAAGGGCAAGTGCTTTCGGTAAGATTAAGATGATGTATCCAATGATATCAGGAGTAAATGAACTTAAGGATGCAAATGCAGCGGTAGAAGAAGCGAAAAAAGAGCTGCGAAAAGAAAAAAAAGCATTTGATGAAAACTTGGAAATTGGCGCTATGATTGAGATCCCTTCAGCTGCCGTTATTTCGGATATTCTCGCAGAAGAAGTTGATTTTTTCAGCATTGGCACCAATGACCTTATACAGTATTCTTTAGCCGTAGATCGTGTAAACGAAAGAATTGCCTATCTGTATGAGCCGACACATCCGGCAGTATTGCGATTAATTGATACTGTTGTGCAAGCGTCGAAAAAAAATGACATTTGGGTTGGCATATGCGGAGAAATGGCAGGTGATCCCGCGACGGTTTTGCTCCTTTTAGGTTTAGGGCTCCAAGAATTTTCAACGAGTGCGGTGATGGTTCCAGAAATCAAGAAAGTAATCAGGTCTGTTACTTTAGAGCAGACAAAACAACTTATTCGAAAAGTACAGAAATACAGGACGGCTGAAGAGGTTCTGGAAGAAGCAACAAAGTTGCTGTATAAGGTAGCACCAGAGCTTGTGGCCATGGGGACTTGATAATGAAAGCAGTTATACTTGCAGCGGGTTTCGCTACACGGCTAAAACCATTAACCGATAATACCGCAAAACCGCTACTACCGATCGCTGAAAAGAAGATGATAGAGTATATTACGGACAGAATGCAGGATATTGCCGCGATTGATGCAATATATGTTATTACCAACGAAAAATTCCATAATGATTTTGTTGAGTGGAAAAGTGAATATTCTTCACAAAAGGATATTCGCATAATAAATGACGGCACAACCGATGATAGTAATAAAAAGGGTGCCGTGGGAGATATTAACTTTCTCTTGCAGGAAGAAAAACTTGATGATGACCTTTTAATTATAGGTGGGGATAACCTGTTTGATCTTGATCTCGGAGATTTTCTTTCGTTTGCCTGTCCCCGAGGAATCACTATTTCTGTGTACGATGTAGGAAGCATTGAGGCTGCACGAAAGTTTGGCATTGTCACAATAAATAATGAAAATATAATTGATAATTTTGAGGAAAAACCATATAATCCCGGTTCTACTTTAGCGGCAATGTGTTTGTATTTTATTCCAAAAGATAAATTGCAGTCTATTTTTACATATATTAAAGAGGGAAATAGCCCAGATCAGCCGGGGAAATATATCGCATGGTTGACGAAAAGTGAGTCAGTGTATGCGTACACCTATAGCGGGATATGGTTTGATATAGGATCTTTTGAGAGCTATCAGGAAGCGAATGCATATTGGCAAAAACGTAACAGTTAAAAGACAAACAGATAAAAAATCTATAAGAGGAGGATTAAATGAGTAAACGAAAAATGTTCACATCAGAATGTGTTTCAATGGGGCATCCTGATAAAATGTGCGATCAAATATCTGATGCAATATTAGATGCGATTCTTGCTAAAGATCCATATGCACGTGTTGCATGTGAAACGCTTATTTGCACAGGATTAATAGTTATTGCAGGAGAAATTACAACAAATGCTATTGTGGACTATAGTGATGTCGCAAGACAAACAGTAAAAGAAATTGGATACGACAGTTGTGAAAAAGGTTTTGATTATGAAACGTGCGGGGTCATGGTGAGTTTGAATAAGCAATCTCCTGATATATCGCAAGGTGTGACAGAAGGCAGCGGATTGCATGCAGAACAAGGTGCAGGAGATCAGGGAATGATGTTCGGGTATGCGTGTAATGAAACTCCGGAACTTATGCCGTTTCCTCTAATGATGAGCCGACATCTGCTTGAAAGGCTTGTGGAATTAAGAGAAAGTAAAACGTTGCCGTATCTTTGCCCAGATGCAAAGACTCAGGTAACCGTTGAGTATGAAGATGGGAAACCGGTGCATGTAAACACCGTTGTTGTTTCTACTCAGCATGCTGAGAATGTAAGTCATGAGACGTTACAAAAAGATATTCTTGAACTGGTTATTAAAGAAATTATTCCTTCCGAATATCTTGACGATAACACAATATATCATATTAATCCTACCGGTCGATTTGTTGTTGGCGGGCCTAAAGGAGATACAGGGGTAACGGGAAGAAAAATTATTGTTGATACCTATGGGGGTATGGGGCGTCACGGTGGCGGAGCATTTTCAGGTAAGGATCCATCGAAAGTTGACAGAAGCGCGTCATATGCCGGCCGATATGTAGCAAAAAATATTGTTGCCGCGGGACTCGCAGACAGATGTGAGGTACAGCTTTCATATGCAATTGGCGTAGCAAAACCAACATCAATTGAGGTTGATACGTTTGGTACAGCAAAAATTACTGAAAGTGAAATTGTTGAACTCATAGAAAAGAATTTTGACTTAACGCCTAAGGGAATTATTGATGGGTTGGATTTAAGAAGACCAATTTATACGGATACCGCTCGTTCTGGTCATTTTGGTAAAAAAGATGACAGTAAATATAAATGGGAAAAAACAGATAAAGCTGACATCCTTAAAAAGGCATTAGCAGTAAAATGTTAGTGGAGTACACAGCGAGAGCATGTATCGTTTTATAAAGAAAGGGAAATAATGGAAACGACAACGAAGTATGATATTAAAAACATTGATTTAGCAGCTGGGGGCAAGAAAAGGATTGAATGGGCTGATAGGGATATGCCTGTTTTGCGTGAAACCAGAAAAAGATTCTCAGCCGAACAACCTTTTAAAGGTTTAAAGATGAGTGCATGTCTTCATGTTACTGCTGAAACGGCTAATCTTGCCAGAACATTAACAGCAGGTGGTGCTGATTTAGCGTTATGCGCATCAAATCCTCTTTCTACACAGGATGATGTAGCAGCGTCATTAGTGAAAGATTACGGTATCTCTGTATTTGCGATTAAGGGTGAAGATAATGATGTATATTACAGTCATCTTAAAGCGGTGCTTGATCGCAGACCGAATATTACAATGGATGACGGTGCTGATCTTGTTTCTGCTCTTCATGGAGAAAAATATAAGGATCTTGTATCAGAAGTTATGGGAAGTATGGAAGAAACAACGACTGGTATTATTCGTCTTAAAGCAATGGAAAAGGATAATGCGCTAAAAATTCCTGTGATTGCGGTAAATGACGCTGACACAAAACATCTTTTTGATAATCGTTACGGAACAGGACAGTCTACACTTGACGGCATTATTCGTGCAACTGATATGCTTATTGCCGGTAAAGCTGTTGTTGTCGCTGGATACGGATGGTGCGGTAAAGGTTTTGCAATGAGGGCCCGTGGTATGGGTGCAAATGTTATTGTTACTGAAATAGATCCTATCAAATGCTTAGAAGCGGTAATGGATGGTTTTAGGGTTATGGATATGAAAGAAGCATCTAAAGAAGCTGATCTTGTTTGTACAATAACTGGTAATATGCATGTTATCCGTAAAGAGCATTTTGAACTTATGAAAAACGGTGCAATGGTAGCAAATTCCGGACATTTTAATGTTGAAATTGATCTGGAAGGGTTAGCCCAAATAGCAGTCGAAGTGAAAAAGGATGTACGTAACTTTGTTGATGAATATGTGTTAAAAAATGGTAATTCAATCTTTGTTCTTGCTGAAGGAAGATTGATCAATCTTGCGGCGGCAGAAGGGCATCCTGCATGTGTGATGGACATGAGTTTTGCAACACAGGCCCTTGCTTCAGAATATGTTGTGCAGAATAAAGGAAAACTATCACCAAAAGTGTACTATGTTCCTCGTGAAATCGATGAGTGGGTCGCTTCATTAAAGTTAAAGACCATGGGTATTACTATTGAGAAGCTTACTCCGGAACAAGTCAAATATCTCGCTTCTTGGGATATGGGAACATAGTTTATAGCGCATAGCGTGTAGCGTTTAGCGGATAGAAAACAAAAAGAAACCGGAAAGAATTTATCTTTCCGGTTTCTTTTTGTTTGTAACAAGCAGTGTATCTCCGTATTGATCGATTAGAGAAAGTGTTTTCCGTGTTTCTTTTGGCAGATCCTTAAAGTGATCAATGTCTATCAATAGGTAGCAATTCTTACGGGTGTTGAGGTGCTCTATCAGCTTGTTAGCCTCGTGCATTAAGACGATAGGGTGTTTCGTATAGAAAACGGTGCTGTATCGTTTAGGGCCATAACTGATAACGGTATCTTTCTCGTCTAATTTCTGTGCCAATTTCATGGCAAGAGGTTTTGCGCTTCTTCGCTTCTCGATAATGGGAAGAACAAGATGTTGCAGTGACAGTACAATGATGCACGTAATAGCACATACTGAGAGAAACAATACCCGCGGTTTCTTTATGATATACAATAGGGTCGCCGCTAATGATAAAATAATAGCTGAACAATTATAAAAAATCAGCTGTATATGATAATTAGGATATTTTTGTAAGAGTGATGGTAATAAAAATAAAGAGACAACAGTGCTTATGACTAACAATGCGGCAGGGATACCGAGTGCAATATGCTGCCTTTTTTGTTTGTTGCCAAATATGTCCCACCAAAAATATGCCATGATGATAGCAAGGATCGGGTATAACGGGAGGACATAGGTAGCGACTTTAGCTGAGCATAAGGAAAAGAAAACAAATACAGTCGATACCCATACAATAAGAAACTTTTTATGTGCAGTATGTTCTTTTTTTATGTATGTCATTAATGCAAATGGAAGATAGAGTGCCCAGGGAGCAAAGCCGGTTGCAATAACGAGAAAAAAGAAATACCAGGGTTCCTTATGCACATGTATTCCTCCTCCCATATAACGTCCGATAGTTTCCCGGTAGAGAAGATCTAGAGAATTGTCAAAACCAAAGCGAGCATATGCGGCATAATACCAGGGAATATTGATAAGAACAAATACAAGTAGAAATTTCCAAGAGAGTAATTTTTTTAGCTCAGACGTGTTTTTAATCAATATAAGGTAGAGAGTGGGGGGTGCGATAAAGAGAATTATCCCCACAGGACCTTTTAGGAGAAATGCACATGATGCTGCAAAGTAAGCAATATAGTAAAAGAACATTTTTCGTGTTGTTGATGAATATCCCAGCCAAAAAGTTCCAAGTGCTAAAGTAACAAAGAATGCAAAGCTCATATCTATGATGGCCAGTCGTGAAAGAATAAGGTATTGGGGGGCTGAAGCAAGAATCAATCCTGCAAGAAAACCAACAGTGCGGTTATATATGTGTCGGGCAAAAAAGTAGACAAAAAGAATGCCGAGTAGAGCACACAGCGCTGAAGGAAAACGAGCCCCGAACTCATTAATTCCCATGCTTTTATATGATAACACGATAAACCAGTAAAATAAAATGGGCTTGTTGAGGCGTACGGTATCGTTAAGATGAGGGACAATGTAGTCGTTTCTTTCGATCATTTCGCGTGCGGATTCAGCGTACCGTGATTCATCCATGTCTATCAGGTTGCTTGATCCGAGCTTATAAAAAAACAGAAAACCGGTTATTGCAACGAGAAGAACGAGAAAAAGAATATCTTTTTTATTGAGTTTCGTCATCGTTAGCAGATCTTTTGTGTTGGTGTATAAGAACAAGGTTTCTTGTGTAGACTATAAGTCCCATGCCTTGCCCGATAATGAATACCGGATCTTTTCTATGTATAGCATAAACAAGAAGCAATGTGCCGCCAATAAGGCTGAGATACCAGAAATAAATCGGTATAACGCTTTGCTTTTTTTTCTCGGAATAGATCCATTGGGTAAAGAAACGCATAAAAAAGCAAAATTGTGCAAAAAATCCAAGTATAATCCAATAGTTTATTGTCATAGTTCTCCATTTTGTGTGAGTGCAAAAATGACTTCCGCGAAATGTTATGGGTGCCTTTATAGGCTTGCCGGAGGCATTTATGTCAGGTTATTGTATCTCTTTTGCAGTATAATGCAACGAATACTTTTTCATCCATGTTACAGCCAAAAGATCAATGAAAGGTTTTATCGCTCTTTTTCTTGTATTGTATTTTGACTGGCCGCGCGTACGGGGCCGGTGATTGACCGGAATCTCTACAACTTTTTTCCCCTCAATTTTTACTAGAGTGGGAAGAAAGCGGTGCATGCCATGATAAAGCGTTATGTTTTCAAGCGCTTCCTTGCGAAAGAGCTTAAGCGAGCATCCCGTATCGTGGACATTTTCACAGCTGATTTTGTTTCGGACATAGTTAGCGATACGTGATGATATTCTTTTCGACAGAGGATCTTTTCTTTGAGTGCGCCACCCTATTACCGCGTCATTATCTTCTAAGGCATTGAGCATACGCGGGATGTCCTGTGGATCATTTTGATTGTCTCCATCAATAGTGATAATGAGTGATCCGTGCGCATTTTTAATGCCGCAATCAAATGCGGCACTTTGCCCGCAATTTTCTTTCAGGGTTATGATGCGTGCTTTAGGGTCTTTTTTTTTCAGTTCACAGATGATTTTTTGTGAGTTGTCAGTCGAGCCGTCATCAATAAAAATAAGTTCATAATCAGAATGCATTGCAGTGAGTACGTGTGTGAGGTCATGATACAAAACCGGAATGCTTTCTTCTTCATTATATATAGGGATAACAACAGAGATATCCATATTAATTTAATTTCCTCATAAACACTAATCCTAAAGAAAGAAAAAACAGGTTCGGGAGCCATGCGCCAAGCCATGTTGGTAGAAGATCTTGTTTTCCTAGGGCGAGGCTTACGATCGAGAGCCCATAATATGAGACAAATATTACCATGCATGTACCCACGCCGATTAAAAGGCCGCCCTTGACTGTTCTTAACCCGAATGCAAGGCCAATTACCATGACTATCAGACTAACAAACGGTACGGCCAGTTTATGATAGAAATCTACCTCTTCTTCTATGTATATTTTTGAATCTTTCGGGACGACTTGCAAGTGGTTGTATAATTCGAGTATATTCATAAACATCGTTTCCTTGAGACTGTTTTTCAGGTCTTCGGGCATCTCAGAAAATTCAAAGGAAATATCTTCGGGTTTCTCTTTTTCTCGGGGACCATCCAGAAGCGGTCTGTAGTGCTCAACACGTGGGCCAATAAATTGCCATCCATTATCATAAAAAAGTTCTTTTACTGTAATTTTTGTTGTTACGGTACCGTTATCGTCAAATAACCTGATCTCAAAATCTGTCATTTTATCAGTGTTAAGATCGATAGTTCCTACCCATGATCGTTTCGTCTTTACGTTGTAAAATGCAACAATTTTAGGGGCATCCTCTTCGGATGTCTTTTTGAACTTCTCAGTTTCAATACGATATATTTTGTACATTGATTGAGGTACAAACATTTCACCAATAACAAATGAAGTAAGAGATATAAACAGTGCACATATGATAAAGGGAGTTATGAGCCTCAGGTTGCTGATGCCGCATGCACGCATTCCTGTTATTTCGTTTGAGCGCTGAAGGTTTCCCAGTTCATACAATATAGCCATTAATGTAGCTATAGGCATGGTGTTGACTACCATAATAGGAAATAAATGTCCATAATAAGCAAAAAGGGTAGAAAAACTTATTTCTTTTTGGATAAATGTTTCGAGGTTTATAGAAAGATCATAAATAACGCTTAATATAAAGAATGTTACTAAGCAGTATATAAAAGGTAATAAGAAATTTTTAATAAGGTATTTATCAATTATTTTCATAAATATGTTCCGATATTAATATGCGTAAAAAAATTCATTATAGTGAGTTTATGAGGACAATGAAAGCATTATTTCTAGCGTATAGCGCATAGCGTTTAGAATTTAGCGCTTAGTTTTTGCTTTATTTTTTTACTATACGCTACGTGCTAAACGCTATATGCTAGGAGACTATGTCCGTGACACTCTGTATATGAGATAGATGCCGACAATAGACAGAATAATATTCGGTGATTGCATGATAACGGCTGGATAAAACTGAGGGAGTTCTTCTAACGCATTTGCAAGAAGAGTGAACCCATAGTGAACTAATACAAGTAAAAGTGCGATAGCCACACCAATAGACTTTTCTTTACGATGAGATTTTATTCCCAGCGGTATTCCTATTAAGGTAAAGGCAAGACATGCAAGTGCAAAGGATAACCGCTCTTGTATTCTTGTTTCAAGAAATGATATTCTTTTACGTATGATTTTTTTTTCATCTGGTGTTGCCTTCTTGAGTTTTTCTTTAAACAGCATTTTCTCTCCGACGAGCTCTTTAGTGGTTTTATCTTTCGTTGATTTTTTAAGCCGGGATATGTCTGTCATCTCAGAATTGCCAAGGGAAACGATATATGCGGAGAAATTTCCATGGATAGTGTGTCCGGATGACGAGTCCGGTTCTTCAAGAGCGCCATTATAGAGTTTCAGCGTAAGTTCGTGGGTTTCCAGATCTGTTACGAGTTCACCGCTGTTTGCTTTAATAAAATTAATGGTGTTATTTGGTTTGATTTCGTGGATAACTATGTCGGTGAACTTATTTCTCTCTTTTTCTCCGATATAAATGAGGTATGGAGGAAACTCATCGATAAATGTACCTGATTTTATTAAATTAGCGGGGTTTTTTACCCCAATCTGTGCTTTGAGCTTTTTGAGGTTAAAGTGACAGTATGGCTGCGCATAATTATTAAGGTATATACAGGCGATACTCAAGAGTATTGCGATTGATATGACAGGAAAAACGATTCTTGCCATTCTGATGCCGCTTGAACGCATTGCGGTAAGTTCGTTATCAACGGATAGTTTACCAAAGGTAATGAGAACAGATGTCAAAAGTGCCATGGCAATCGAATGTGTGAGAATTGAGGGAATAATATATAGCATGAACTTAAAAATGACGATGAGGCCGACACCACGAACAATAAATTCGACTAAACGGAGAATATTGCCGAGAAAAAGCACTAAAGTAAAAACAATGAGCGCAAAGAAAAATGAAGTAAGTATTTCTTTTGTGACATAATTATGAAGTATTCTCATTGATATATAATACCTATGTCAGTTTTAAAATCTACCATTTTTGTATTCGAGTATTGTTGTCAGGCTTCTATTATATACGATAAATGAGATTAATCCATTGTTTATTCAGCGTTTAGCGTTTAGCGGGTAGCGTATAGTTAAAAGAAAATCAAAAACTATCAGCTAATCTTTAAAAGTATATTGACATAAAGTATCTAAAAGGATAATTTAAAAAAATGAGACCATCTTTATTAATAGTATTTATACTTGGCGCAGTCCTTTTTATAAGTGCTATCATCACTCCGTTTATCCATGCAGGTATTGAACTTATCTTAGATCTGTTTCCCTCATTATATTCGCTCTCAGAATTTGATTACGATAGAGTGATGAGCCGTATTATGCTTGTTATTGCGGTGATACTCTTTGTTGTGTATAGAAAACGGCTATTTTCTCCGGATATATGGAGCCGTTGGTTTCCAAAAAATGTTCACGGGAAGCGGGATTTCTTTGTGGGAGTAGTAATCGCTGCCCTCTCACTGATTGTTCTTATTGCCCTTACCCTAGCTATCGGATTTCGAAAGATTGATATTTCCAGTTTTACTTATATTAAATGTATAAAGGTTTTTGTGCAGGCTATAATGAGCGCATTAGTGGTTTCATTAATTGAGGAAGTGTTTTTTAGGGGGTTTGTCCTGCAAACACTATTAAATGATATGAAGAAATTTTTTGCTGTATTAGTAACAAGTTTTTTCTACGCAATTGTCCATTTTACAAAGATTGAGGATCATCCCCATTTTGAGTTTATGGATATGCTCTCGGGATTCAAATCCCTTTTACTTATGGTTGAGCCGTTAAGTCATCCGGCACAGTTTGTTCCTGAATGTATCGGTCTCTTTTTTGTGGGCATTATATTAGCGTATTGCGCGCTTTGGACAAGAAGCCTGTACCTTTCAATCGGACTTCATGTAGGCTGGATATTTATCCTGAAAATAGATGGGTTATTTGTCACTGTCAATCAAGGATGGAATTATAAGTTTTATGGCACTGATAAAATGGTTGATGGGTATTTAAGCTGGATTATTCTGGGTGTCGTATTTATTGTTGTCACACTAGTGTATATGCCCCGGAAGAAAAAAGAAATCCCGTTAGATGTTTCTGATAGCACACCCGTGCACTGAATGAAAAACATTTTTGATAATAAACGCATTGTAAATGCTATGAGACTTATAAAAATAGCTCAGGACTACGGTAAATCATTTCTTGATATATTCTATCCACGCCATTGTTTATTATGTTCAGATCCACTCTCTTTCGGAGAGGAATTAATCTGCCCCACCTGTTCACGTGCAGTTATCTTTACAAAAGATCCATTCTGCAAGAAATGCGCGCGTCCCCTTGTTGTTAGTGTCGGAGGGCGTGATGGATGTTATACCTGTAAAAGTGAAAAACTACCTTTTGAACAATTGATAGCGCTCGGTATATATGAAGGAGATTTAAAGAAATGTATACACGCATTAAAGTTTGAGAAAAAAGAATATATTAGCAAGTGGTTTAGCGACGCATTGGTTTCTTTTATAGAGTCTTATTCTATAAATATTCGTAATTACGATTGTATTGTTCCCGTACCGATGCATCCATTGAGAAAAAAGGAGAGGGGTTTTAATCAGGCCGAGCTCATTGCTCGTTCACTGAGTAAGAAATTGCAGATTCCATACGCTAGAGGAGTTTTGAAAAGGGTGAAAATAGGGGAAGTGCAAAGTGGTCTCAATAAGAAAAAAAGACAGCAAAATGTAGAAGATGCATTTGTTGTCACAAGCCCGGATGTCATTAAAAATAACACTGTTTTATTGGTAGATGATATTTACACAACGGGCGCAACGGTACAGTCAGCAGCAAGATTATTAAGGGTAAACGGTGCTCGAAAAGTAAGTGTATGTGTGCTTGCACGGGGTGTGTAATACGAGTAAAATATTTTTGTTTTGTATTTTTAAATTAGTGCTTGACAAAGAGTGTAACTATGGTAAACTTTCACCAATTTTAAACTAGTGGAAAAGTGTATATAACTATCTTTTTGAAATGTTGAGAAAGGAGAAAGCTTAGATGATGAAACGAGCACTCTTGTTATGTGGTATTGCTTTATTGTTTTTGGTTGCTTTAACGACGGTAAATAAAGGCACAGCGCTTGCCGCTACAGCGCTAAACCCTTCAGTTGAACAAGA
Organism: Candidatus Ancaeobacter aquaticus; assembly: GCA_030765405.1. Taxonomy (NCBI): domain Bacteria; kingdom Pseudomonadati; phylum Candidatus Auribacterota; class Candidatus Ancaeobacteria; order Candidatus Ancaeobacterales; family Candidatus Ancaeobacteraceae; genus Candidatus Ancaeobacter; species Candidatus Ancaeobacter aquaticus. Next base: position 58,771 of record JAVCCP010000028.1, read on the forward strand.
AGAACATCTGACCTATAAAGATGTGAACTATCTTGATCTTTTATGGGGTAAAGGGTATGCCATACCGTATCATTTAAAAAGATTCAATTTTTATGATCTCTTCGTAGATTGGGGCGGTTCAACAGCGACGCTCCTAAGATTCGATTTCAATAAAGATAAAAACAGACAAAAAAAAGATACAGTGCGGGACATTCAAAGATTACTTTTATATGTCTACGCCAATGTTCGGTATCAGAATTGGTTTCGTTACTATGTGAAATTTAGAAATATTTATCATGGACATGATTATTATCCGGACGATAATAAATTTGTCGGCCCTGATGTAGACCAGATGTACGGTGAATTTTTGTTTGAACCGTTCAATCTTGTCGTTGGCCGCCAGTTTCATAAAGTTGGTAGAGGGCACGTCTATAGAAATAACTTCGATGCTATTAAACTGATGTATTCTGACGATTTTATGGATATCGACATGTATATCGGTAAAGTGCTTGGTGATAATCAGGATCCGTACATTCCGAATAATCAACAGAACAAGTATCCAATCGGTATTACCGCGACATATAAAGAGTTTATGAAACACCTGTTTCAAGGCTATATCGTTGGTGTTATGGATCGCAGTGATGACCAGCTCTATTATAGAAACTCAAATTATAAGCCGGTATATTTTGGTACATACGGTATCGGAAGATTTGATATTAATAAATATAAGATCAGAAGCTTGACCTATTACTTTGAAACCGTAAAGACCATCGGTACAAGTAGTGTTTCTGACTTTTCGCCAGCTGCAAACAGATATGATAGTGAAACAATTGACACATTCTTATTAGATCTCGGTGCAATCATCAGAATTGATCATCCGTGGAAGCCTGAAATTGAAAACGAATTTGTATGGGGTTCTGGAGATGGTACGGTTCCGCTGTATGGCGATATTCAGATTCACCCTTCATCAGCGACGGTTGATCAAGTTGCGCAGGGGGCCCCTGGTTTTGTAGGAGTTCCGACATTGTATAAGAATCAAAGAGGTAATGTCTCCAGTATTCTTCGTGGTAACCCTAAGGGTTCTAAAGATCAAAACTGGAGAGGAATCGATGGATACGTCAATTATGGTGTTGCGTTAAACCCGATCGTCTCCAATATGCTGATATATAAGTTTGGGGCAAAGCTCTATCCAATTAAGAGACTTACCATTGATATTAACAGTTATGCTTATTGGAAACAGCATGCTGATGGAGCTATATCTGATTATGCGGCGATTTTACCTGGCCGTACATTTATAGGTAATGAAATTGACATCGGTTTTATGTATGATCTGACCCGGTATTCACGTGCAACATTTGTGTATGGCCATTTCTTTACGGGTAATGTGTATCCGAATAATGCTCATACAGATGAAGATTTTCTACAGCTTGTATATCAATACGTATTTTAAATTGCTGCAAAATTGCGACATATGTTCCGTAGTGGAGCATTTGTGAGAGTTAAAGATAATGTTTCAGGGCTAAAAAGTTGGTATGGTTTATGCATATAGTAGAGATGACGCTTAACCAAATACGGAAGGGGGCGATCCAATATGAAAAGTAAATTTAAAATAGCGGTAGCAGCAATAGCGGTATTAATTTCGACGATTATGATTACGTCATTTGTGATAGCACAGAACGACAGTATCAGAATTGTTGGACTTGATGGTCTTGTTGATGTCAAGAAAGCGGGATCTTCTGACTGGGTTTCTGCACAAATCGGCATGGATTTAACGACAGGAGATTCTGTTAGATCTACTATAGGTTCTTATGCAGATCTTCAGTTTAAGGACGGTGGAGTGATACGTGTTGATGAAGAATCAAATATGCTTATCGAAGATCTGTCTACCGACACAAAAGAAGTTTCCTTTATGTTTTTCATGAAAAAGCCGGTAAAATCACAGAAGACAAAGTTGAAGATGCTTAAAGGTGGCATCATGGCAAGTCTAAAGACACAGCCAACAAGCCAATCCACATTCCACGTTGAAACACCAAAAGGTATAGCTGGTGTACGCGGAACAAACTGGGAAGTGGCAGAAGGTATGTTGGTATGTATGCAAGGTACAGTATATTGGTTTCCGAAAGACCCTAATGCTTCTCAAGATTTTGTACAGAATATCGCAAATAATTTAAAAAAGTGGTTTAAGGATAAATTTGGCGGCAGTGATACTTCAACTTTCCCTGATAGCGTACCAGAAGGTTTTGTGGCTACTATTGGGTCTGATGGAACGTTTTTGGGTTTTACAACTGCCAGTGACGGTATGGTCGCTATTATGAGTGATTTTGGTCAAAAGTACAGGGGGGTTACCACACTTTCATCGAATCCTCAGAAAGCGTTGGAAGGGATAAAAGATTCTACAACACAGACTGTTTCGCAACAAGAGTCTGATGATTATTTTATTGGAGAAACAATTGCTGATAATGGTATGGGTCATACACAAGGTGGCCCTGGTAGTACTGGTAGTATAAGTAGTACTTCTGGTGTAGTTCGTGGAGATGCTACATCAGACCCTATTGATCAGGAAGAAGAAGCAAATCCGTCGCACATTCCTTGATCATATGTAACAGTATAAAAACAATAAAAAAGCCTTGCGGCATATCCGCAGGGCTTTTTTTTGCAGTACATGGTTGCTGTATTTAATTTAAAGTGAGAGAATATTTATATGAAATCTAAGGCAAAAGGGTTATTACGTTTTTTTATCAGTTTCGAGTTATTGATCAGTATTTGTATTGCGATAATCATTTCAGCTATATGTCTTTTGGGGTATCTCGACAGATTTGAACTTACAACTGTTGATATGAGATTTAAGATCAGAGGCACAATCCCATCGACAAAAGAAGTTGTTTTTGTTGATATGGCTGAAGACAGTATCCGAAATATCGGTAGATGGCCATGGTCACGAGAATGGCACGCTACAATAATTTCAGTTTTATCGCAGTATAACCCTGAAGCAATCTCATTTGATGTTCTTTTTACTGAGCCGAGCTCTAAAGAAAATGATGATGCTATGGCAGATGCAATGAAAGAGGCTGGAAGCGTCTACTTACCTTTTTTGGTTGAATATGATAAAGAAAAAGTCAAAGGGGTGCTTAATCCTATTCCACTTTTTAAAGAGTCGAGTAAAGGCACCGGATTTCTTGATGTTATACCCGATAAAGATGGTGTTGTACGTCGTGTACCGCTCGTTATAAAACATGGAGATAAGTATTATAGGCATTTTTCATTTCAGATAGTTTGTGATTATCTTAAAGTAAAAGACGAAGATATAATAATTGAGCCGGGAAAACGTATTCTCCTTAAAAATTCTGCAAGAGGCGATATTGAAATACCTATTGATGATAAGTGCCAGATGATCATTAACTGGGCCGGCAAATGGGTGGATACCTTTACCCATTATTCATATTATGAAACATTACTTGCGTATAAGCAGTCATTAGAAAATCAAAAACCGATGATTGATCTTGATACGTATAAAGGAAAGCTCTGTTTTATTGGTCTTACCGCTATCGGACTTAATGATACAAAACCGATGCCGTTTGAAACGCTGTATCCTATGGTTGGTATTCATGGAAATATCATAAATAGTATTATAGGTAAAACGTTTATGCGAGAGACATCACCTGTAGTTAACTGTATAATAATTTTTGGTATCTGTATTCTCACGGGACTAATCGTGTATCTTGTACGGCCATTTTTTGGTGGTATGTTATCAGGAGTGGTGTTATGCATGTACTTGGGTACGGTCTTTTATTTCTTTAAAGAACAGGGCTATATCGTAAATATTGTTGGCCCTGCTCTTGGTGTTTTGAATACCTATCTCATTGTTGTTATCTATAAATATATTACAGAAGAAAAACAGAAAAAATGGATCAAAAATGCGTTTTCACATTACTTATCACCGGTACTCATCGATCAGATTATTGCTAACCCTGATGCATTAGCCCTTGGCGGTGTGCGTCGTGAGCTTACGGTACTTTTTTCAGATATAAGAAGTTTTACTACATATTGTGAAAGTCATACGGCCGAAGAGGTAGTGGCAATATTAAATGAGTATCTTGACGCGATGGTAAAAGTCACCATTAAATATAACGGAACTATTGATAAGTTTGTCGGAGACGAAATTATGGCGGTATATGGTTCTCCTCTTTGGGTAGAACCAAAAATACAGGCAAAAGATGCGGTGACTACCGCAATCGAAATGATCAAGCGATTAAATGAACTGCATGAACAATGGGCTACTGAAGGGAGAAAACCCCTCTCTATTGGTGTCGGTGTTAATACCGGCGAAATGATTACCGGGAACATGGGGTCAACCGAGATCTTTGACTATACGGTTATTGGAGATAATGTAAATGTCGGTGCGCGAGTAGAAGCGCTTACACGTAATTATGATACCGATATTATTATTACCGAATCAACATACGATCTGGTTAAAGATGAAAACTTTGCATTAAGAGAATTAGATTCAATCGTGGTAAAAGGAAAAACAAAACCGGTTAAGATCTTCTCTGTTGATGGATATAAAGATGATACAAAAAACAAGTGATCAAGTTTTATAAAAAACTGATCACTTGTTTTAGGGGTTAACTGATTTCTTTATTTAGTATGAATGCATGTTAAGGAAATAATTAAACGGATTATCGTTTTCTTCTCGATATGTTTCCGTAATATTATCCAGTTTTTTCAAAAGATCATACAGCTCATCATCATCTGCATGCTGCATTGAAACATCGAAATCATTAAAGAGCGCGTCATCAATAATTTCATTTTCAATTATTTTTTCCTCGAATATTTCACCCTCTTTTACTTTATTAGTTTTTCTTTTCATGTATGCCTCCTTTTTTCTGATCTATTAGAGCAAGGTTTGTGCCAACTCTTAAAATGACAAATAGGTGCCGGTTGTAAGACGTTGCTAGGCAATGGTATAGATGCTGTAAAAATATTACATCAAGCACATATGCTGGGTGTTTAGCCATATAAAGTACGTACAAAAATGTTTGCGAACATTTCTGTTTACATTATTGAACAGCTCATTTATAGTGAAAAAGGAACGACGGACGTATGGTGTGGGCAGTATTATGGAGTAGATAGTTATCGGATAATAATTGCATTTGGTGGGGACATGTTTGATAGCACAATACTGGGTGGAACAGTATACGACGGGACACTTGATTCCGGTCGTATATGTGATGTTGGGATAAAAGACGGCAAGATAAGCGTTATTGGTGACCTTAAAGATAATCCAACAAAACAAGCAGTGAATGCCAATGGATATATTGTTACTCCAGGATTTATTGATATTCATTCACATTCTGATTTTTCCGTTCTCGTTGATCAAAATGCCAAGAGCAAGATTACTCAAGGTGTCACAACAGAAGTTATCGGTAATTGCGGTATGTCTGCAGCGCCGCTCATAGATGAATGCAAAAGCCATATTGAAGATTTATATCAAGAGTATGGTATTGATTTTAATTGGTCCAGTCTCAATGAGTATCGCGCGCGATGCGAAGAAAAAGGTATTATTCATAATCTTGTTCCTTTGATCGGCCAGGGCAATATACGGGCTTCAGTTATTGGGTATAGTGATAGGTCTCCTACCAGTGAAGAAATATTACGAATGAAGACACTTCTTAAAAACGGTATGGATGAGGGTGGATTTGGTCTTTCTACAGGACTTATTTATCCTCCGGGGATGTATGCATCATCAAAAGAGCTTACCCAGCTTGCAAGCGTGCTTTCTCAATATGATGGCATCTACACCAGTCATATGCGAAGTGAGGGAGATAATCTCATAGAAGCAATAAAAGAGGCAATACAGGTTGGTGAAAAAAATGGCTTGCGTGTTCAAATATCTCATTTAAAAACAAATGGTGTTCAAAACTGGCATAAGTTGGAGGAAGCATTTACTGTTATTGAAGATGCTCGCAAACGGGGTGTGGATGTATCTGCTGACCGGTATCCTTATACTGCTTCATGCACTGACCTTGATACAATATTGCCAAAACGGTTTTATGCTGGTGGAAAAGATGCAGAACTCAAGCGTCTCAGAGATAAAAAAGAGAGTGCCTTATTGGAAAATGAATTATCCTCTGCCGGTAACGAGTATTGGAAGAAGGTTATGGTGTCATATGTTGGCTCACAGAAAAACAAGTGTTACCAAGGATTGTTTTTGAGTGATATTGCAATAAAGAGAAATACGAGTCCGGTAACGGCACTTGTAGATTTGCTTGTTGAAGAAGAATTAAAAGCCAGTGGTATTTTCTTTTCGATGAGTGAGAATAATCTGCCGATAATTTTGAAGAAGCCCTATGTTATGATTGCTTCAGACGCATCATCGAGAAAAACAAGCGGAGTGTTATCAAAGGGGTCTCCTCATCCGAGAGCGTACGGAACGTTTCCTAAAATATTTCATGAATATGTTGGTAATAATACACTGTCTTTTGAGGAAGCCGTTCATAAAATGACTCTTATGCCTGCTGCGAAAATGGGCCTGACCGGCAGAGGTGAAATTAAAGAAGGCGCGCATGCTGATATTGTTATTATCGATCCTGCTTCTATAAAAGATAATGCGACCTATGAAAATCCGCACCAGTATTCTGAGGGTATTACCATGGTAATTGTTAGCGGAGATATTGTTTTTGATAACGGACATTTTACAGGAAAACTTCCCGGTAAAGTGCTTTCAAAAAATAAGCAATAAAGAAACTAAAAGGATATATGGCAGATTTTGTGACCCCTAAATGTAAAAAAATTCTACTCACTTGTGTTTGTTTTCTTTTTCTTACAGGATGTGGCGCCAGAAGAACAGATTATGGAACGATTAAGCTGGCGATACCTGAAAACCCCACGACATTAGATCCGGCACTTATTGTTGATGTTCTTGGTGGAGGTATTTCCGCAAAGATTTTTAACGGTTTGGTGCGGGCAGATAAAGATTTACATGTTGTGGGCGATATAGCCAGCTCGTGGGATATTAGTTCCGATGGAAAACGGTATACATTCACGTTAAGAGATGATGTGTTTTTCCATAATGGGAGGCGACTAACCCCGTTAGATGTTAAGTATTCATTTGAAAGAGTACTTAACCCTGAGACAGGGAGCGCCCGGAAATGGATATTTAATAATATTGTGGGTGTAGATGCATTTACTAAGGGTGAAAAAGATTCGGTAACGGGGATCAAAGTTGTAAATAAAAATACTCTTCAGATTGAGTTGAGTGATTCATTTGGCCCTTTTTTATGGCTTCTTACCATGCCGAATGCCTATATAGTGCCGAAAGAAGAGGTACACCGGTTAGGGGAAGAATTTTCCCGCCGTCCGATAGGAACGGGCCCTTTTATGCTAAAAGAATGGAAGCAGGATTATGAAATTGTGCTTGAAGCACATACGCGTTATTTTGATAATAAACCAAAGATGAAAGGAATAGAATATAGAATCATTCCTGATGAGTTCTCTTCACTTGCAGAATTTGAAAATGGTAATTTGGATATTGTTTCTATTCCGCGAGCGGAGTATAAGACCATTTTAAATGATCAGTCAAAGAAAGAAAATATTTTCTCATGTGCTGGATTAAATACATATTATTTGGGGTTTAATTGTTCACGGCATCCATTCAATAATAAAATTGTAAGACAAGCGGTGAATTACGCTATTGATAGAGAAAAAATAGCGCGTAATCTTCTTGATGACAGGGTCAATTGTGCACGATCAGTCTTGCCGCCCCAGTTAGATGGTGGAGAGTATCCGCAGTGCGGATATCCATATGATCCCCAAAAGGCTAGAGATCTATTACGAGAAGCTGGTATTTCCGGTGAGCTTACGATAACATTATATCAAAACAGAACAAAAGAAGCGGCTCATATTACTGAGGTCGTGCAACATTACTTAAAAGCGGTAGGTATTAATGCTGTCATTATAGAACGAGAATGGAGTTCATTCAAAGAAACGGTCATTAATGGTGAGCCTGACATGTTTTTATTGTCGTGGTGGGCAGATTATCCTGATGCAGAAAATTTTTTCTTCCCAAATTTTCATTCATTGAATCATGGTGCGGGTGGAAACAAAACACGTTTTGATGATGCTCGTATTGATGCGCTTATTAGGGAAGCGCAAAAAACGATAGATGCCGAGAAAAGAAAAGAGCTGTACGTCCAGCTCAATAAAGAAATATTTGAAGAAGCGCCCTGGGTATTTTTGTGGCATAAGGGGGAATATGTTCTTACGCAACCGTGGGTCAAAGGATATACTCTTTACCCGATATATAACTCCGATAAGGGGACAGATATCTGGATAGATGTAAAAAAGATATCAGCAAAAAAAAGCTATATTAAGTAGGAAGTGGACTATGGAATATATCGTTAAAAGAATAGGTGTTGCACTTTTTTCCATTGTGGGAATACTTGTTATCACCTTTATTTTAATGAAGAGCGTTCCGGGTGATCCCGTCTATGGGATGATTGGACAGCATGCCGGGCCGGAAGTAATCGAACAGTACAGAAAAAAATTAGGTGTGGACGAAAATTATCTTACACAGTTTTTTCAGTATGTTGGTCTTGTAGCAAAAGGTGATCTTGGAAAGTCATATTATACGCAGTATCCTGTTTCGAGGTCTATTATGGAAAAGCTTCCAAATACCTTAAAACTTGCTTCAGCAGCAATGGCTTTTGCTGTGCTTTTGGGTGTATGTATAGGAATTATCGCAGCGTATTTTAAAAACAGCGCTATTGATCGCGCGATAACGCTTTTTTCTTCAGTTGGTATCTCAATACCGATTTTCTGGTTTGGATTAATACTTATTTTTATTTTTGCGTATACGTTTAAAATATTGCCGCCTTCCGGTATGGGGCATGGTCAATTGATCTATATTATTCTTCCGGCGGTAACTCTGGGAAGTAGATCGTTAGCCTTTATAGCTCGTGTGACACGCTCAAGCATGATAGAGGTGTTACATGAAAACTATATTACCAGTGCGCGGGCAAAAGGAATATCAGAAATCAGAGTGGTTCTACGTCATGGTCTGCGTAACGCAATTATTCCTGTTATAACACTCATTGGGATAGATTTCGCGAGTTATTTGAATGGATCGGTACTTACAGAAACAATATTTGGCTGGGACGGGCTTGGCCGTTTTGCGATGAGCGCTATTTTTAAAAGAGATTATCCCGTGATATTAGGTACCGTGCTTTTCGGTGCGGTTATTTTTGTTAGTATGAATTTTATTATAGATATCCTCTATAAAGTATGTAACCCGAAAATAAAGTTAAAATAACATGAGTTTATTTATTACATCACAAATAGTTCCTGCTATAAAAAATAATAAGGTGGCACTTATTTCTTTTTGGTGTATGGTCGGATTTATTGTTGTAGCTATTTTTGCTCCCTTCATTGTTCCGTATGATCCCAATGCAATAAATTTAGATTGTGTGAAATTGGCACCCAGTATGAAACATTGGTGTGGAACAGATATGCTGGGAAGAGACATATTGAGCCGTATTATTCTGGGTAGTCGCATATCACTTTTGGTTGGGTTTTCAGCGACGGTGATATCTCTGACCATCGGCTTTTCCCTCGGTCTTATCGGCGGCTTTTATGGAGGAAAGATAGATCGCATAATAATAGGGTTAACAGATATTACGCTGGCTTTTCCCGGGTTACTCTTAGCGATAGGTATTACTGCCGTTTTTAATGGAGGAATCTTTACCATATGCATGGCGCTGTCACTTGTGGGATGGGCAAGTTTCGCACGTATTGTGAGGGGTGAAGTGATCTCAATGAAAGAAAAAGAGTATGTTGAGGCGGGCTATGCTGTTGGGTGTTCGCATTTGCGAGTGATTATTACTCATGTTATTCCAAATATTGTGTCCGTCGTGATAGTTGTTGCGATGATGAAAATGGGTACGTTTATTTTAAGTGAGGCATCCTTGAGTTTTCTCGGTCTCGGGGTTCCGCCGCCAACACCTTCTTGGGGTGCTATGATCAATGATGGAATTGAGTATATGAGAAACTGTCCGTGGATGACGGTGTTTCCCGGTCTTGCATTGCTTGTAGCAGTGCTGTCATTTAATCTTATTGGCGATATGCTGCGGGATTTCTTTGACCCGAAACAATCGTCAAACAGAAAACTTCAGGTAGCGGGGAATGAATAAAAAAGGGGACTGTCCCCTTTTTTATAATAGCGTACAGCGTTTAGCGGATAGCGTATAGTAAATTGTTTCTGGGTATCGAACTATTTTATAATAATTTCATTTCTCGAACCACGATTCACGAATTTAGTATATTTTCTCTTCCTCACCTATGGGTCGTGTTTTCCAGCGTTTGTGGACCCAGAGCCATTGTTCCGGGTTCTTTCGAATAATATCCTCAACACATGCAGTGAATTTCTGTGTATTTATCCGAATGTCTTCTGTTGAATTACCGGTTCGTGTAAGTGGTATTTCAGGGAGGAACTTAATGACATGGGTATTGGTTTTTCTGTCAGTATAAACAAAGACAGGGACAATGGGTGCATCTGTTCTTAAGGCAAGCAAAGTTGCTCCGAAGGTGGTAGCGGCTTTTTTGCCAAAGAAATCAACAAATACCCCTTCTTCTCTGCACACATTTTGATCAATAAGAATGCCAATACTTTCATTTCTTTGTAATGCTTTAATGATAGGTTTTATTGATTGTTTTTTTGGGACCATGACCGTGCCGAGTAGTTCACGGGCGTGATTGATAAATTTGTCAATATAGGGGTTGTCGCTTGGCCGGATAATGGCATTTAACGGAACAAATGGTTGTGGTAATAGATAGTTGCCATAAAAAAGGAACTCCCATACACCAAAATGAGCTGCTATACACAGTACACCCTTCTTTTTCTTTGCCCCGTCAAGTATGTTTTTTTCACCTTCAAGGCGCATTATATTTGCGATATTTTCACTGCTGATTATTTTTGGCGCATACATAACTTCTATTCCAGTGCGGAACATGTTCCTGAATGAATTTTTTGCAATTTCGTGTGCCTTTTTCACTTCCATACCGGGGAAAGCAATGCCTATGTTAGTGAGAGCGACATTTCTGTGGTGTGAGTCAATGCTGTAGGCAAGATCTCCCAGTAAGTCAGCTATTTTGAGCATAACAGTACGGGGAAATAATACTATTAATTTAACAATTGCCAATACAATAAGATAAGTTATAAAATTTATAAAATTTTTCATATAATTAATTTAATGTTGTACTAATATATATAACAAAACTTATGGCGAAAGACAACTGTTTGTATGCTATTATATGGTAAGTTATGGAAAATCAATATCTTATAATTGATTATATTGTATATGTTTTGTGTCGGACTGCAGTAAGCGTGCTTAATTGTATTCCGCGAGGATGTATTAACAAGGTAAGCGTTGTTATCGGCACTATCCTCTACTATGTTGATTTGCCGCATAAAAGAACAATGCATAATAATTTGCTGAGAGCTTTTGGAGATTCAAAAACAGAGGCTGAGCGTAAAGAGATTGCGCATGCGGTGTTTTGCAACCTTATAAAAAATACGCTCAATTATTTGCGAATAAAGAAATATGACTTACATGAGTTAAAGGGCATGGTTACCGAGAATAACAGACACTATGTTGAGGAGTCTCTCGCGCGGAAAAAAGGACTTATTCTTGTTGCGGCACATTTTGGTAACTGGGAAATGATGGGTGTTCTCGGTTCGCTTGTTTTAAAAGACTATACGGTGGTTACCGTTGGAAGAAGGCAGAACAATAAATATCTCGATGCCTTTGTTACGTCTCTTCGCGAATATACACACAACAAAATAGTGCCTAAAAGCGATGCAGTCTTCTCAGTTATGCGTACATTGAAACATAATGGCATAGTGTGTTTGTATGCTGACCAGTCGGGAGGAAATGACAGTATTCCGGTAGAGTTTTTTGGGAAGATGGTGCAAACAGTATCATCTCCCGCAGAAATTGCTTATAAAACCGGGGCATCAATTGTTCCTATATTTTTAGTGGCCAGTGGAGATACATACTCCCTTACGTATGAAAAGCCGATTGTCCCTGAGTTATCAAAAGATCGTATCGGTGAAGTGAAAAGAGTGACAGCATCGTATGCACGTGCTATAGAGCAGTATGTGAGGTCATATCCCCGTGAATGGTTTTGGGTTCATAAAAGGTGGAAATCAAAAAAAGCAAAGAAAAAAATAGCTGACAGTTATAAGATACTGATCCATATGCCAAATTGGATCGGGGACATGGTAATGTCGCTACCTGCGATTCATGCTGTGCGAAAACTTTTTCCAAATGCAAAGATCACGGCCTGTTGTTATCCTCATATTGCACCACTACTAACGACAAACTCGGACATAGATTCTGTCTATGTGCTGCCACCAAGAAAAAAAGGATTTACCGGATTAACTGATATGTTTAAAACAGGCGAAGCGATAAGAAGGGGACGATATGATCTTGGCCTGCTGTTTCCAAATTCTGTGAGGTCAGCAGTTTTATTTTTTCTCGGCAGAGTAAGCTATCGTGTTGGATACGCCAAGGATGGAAGAGGTTTTTTGCTTTCGCAGTGTGTGAAAAGAGATAAAGATACATTGCGGCTGCATCACAGTGCGTATTACTACAGGATTGCAAAAGAAATTGGAAATGTACCTGATTTGCTTCCGCCGAGCATTACTATCGATAGTGAAAGTAAACAATGGGCGAAAGATGAAGTTTTATCTAAACGTAGCCGAAAAGGCCCCTTGATCGGGGTTAACCCCGGGGCTGCATTTGGGCCGGCAAAGAGATGGCCTCTTCGGAAATTCAGGGAATTGATTATAGAATTAATTAAAAATACTGATGCTGATATAGTGCTTTTTGGTAGTCCAAAAGAAGCTGATCGCACAAAAGAGATAACCAGTAATTTGCCCTATACTATTATTAACATGGCAGGAAAAACCAATCTCCTGCAGTTAGCGGCAGGCATGCAGGTATGTGACACAGTGGTTTCAAATGATTCCGGACCAATGCACATTGCCTCAGCAGTTGGGGTGAGTGTTGTTGCTCTTTTTGGCTCAACTGATCCGAATATCACCGCACCTTTAGGCTCGTGTGAGCTTATATATAAAGATATCGAGTGTTCGCCCTGTTTAAAAAGAACATGTTTAAAAAATTATGAGTGTATGGAATCTATAACCGTTGAGGATGTATATCGAAGTGTAGAAAAATTATTATTAAAAAAGGGGACTGTCCCCTTTTTTAATAGCGTTTAGCGTAGAGCGCATAGCGTATAGTTAAAATTAAAATAAAATCTATCCGCTAAACGCTACCCGCTATTTAAGTTTTATAAATTGGGGGATGATATGATTGTCGGTATCGGTATAGATATTATTGAAAATGAGAGAATACAAAATGTTATTGAACGGCATGGAGAACAATTCTATAAAAGAATTTTTACAGAACATGAAATAGAGTATTGTAAAAACCAAAAAAAGAATGCATTGCTTCATTTTGCCGGACGATTTACCGCAAAGGAAGCGGCGCTTAAAGCTCTTGGAACAGGGCTGACTGACGGCATTTGCTGGACAGATATTGAGATTGAAAACCACCTATCTGGAAAACCGGTCCTTTCTTTTTCGGGTAAAGCCAAAGAGGTATATGACAAGCTTGGCGGGCATACCGTTTTTGTTTCGATCTCCCACTCTAAGGGATATTCTACCAGTCAGGTAATCATAGAAAAATAGAGAACTGTTATCATGGATCTATCAATAATCATAATAAATTGGAATACTGCCTATCTTTTAATGGAGTGTCTGGATTCAGTCTATAAAAGTATTGGTGATTTTCAGTATGAAGTTATTGTCGTTGACAACGGATCGTGTGACGGCAGTGTCGAAGCCATTGGGTATAATTTCCCCCAAACGAGGATCATACAAAACCAGAGCAATGTCGGTTTCGCAAAAGCAAATAACATGGCGCTTAAAACGGTTACAGGAAGATATGCGCTTCTTTTAAATTCCGATACATGCGTTTACCCGGATACAGTTAAACGATTTGTTGAGTACATGGATAACGAGAACGATGTCGCAGCGTGTTGCGGACAGTTGTATGATAGGGACGGGACAAAGCAAAATTCATATAGTGTTTTTCCATCGCTTATAACGGAGTTATTAAATAAAAGCCTTTTGAAATTATTGATGCCGTGGTGGTACCCTTCAAAATGGAAAGTATACAACGTGCCGGCTGACATTGATGCTGTTATCGGAGCGTGCATGATGGTTCGCATGGCAGATATAAACGAAATTGGTATGTTTGATGAAGACTATTTCTTTTTCTTTGAGGAAACTGATTGGTGTAAACGCGCACATGATCATTTGAAAAAAATAGTATTCATTCCGCACGCGAGGATAATGCATGCGCAAGGCCAAAGCGTTTCTAAGGATTATGTCTCTTCATCTATTGAGTATTATCGTTCGCGCTACATATACTTCAGAAAGCACAAGAATCGTCTGGAGAGTTTTTTGTTGCGTGTTGGACTTGGAGTTAAATTATGCATTGATATGATAATCAATATGCTTGGTTTTGTTGTCACCCTCTCATGTACTAGAAGGTACCGTCAAAAACTTTTTATTTTATTTAATATTATGCTCTGGCATCTCAAATTATGTCCTAAACGGTATGGGCTTAGCTTTATATATCCATGCAGAGGACAGATATCTTTTAAAGACGGAAAATTGAATGTATCAGTATGTGTCATAACCTTTAACGAAGAAAAGAATATCAGAGAATGTCTTGAAAGCGTGAAGTGGTTCGGCCAGATCATTGTTTTGGATTCTCAGAGTACGGACAAAACGGTTGAAATTGCCCGCGAATATACCGATAAGGTTTACCAAGTGCCGTGGGAAGGATTTTCGAAGAACAAGAATATGTGTATTGAAAAAGCGACCAAAGAATGGGTGTTTGTTATTGATGCAGACGAGCGGGTGACGTCGGAACTCGCAAATGAATGTACATTACTTTATGGAGATAATAACGGATATTCAGTAGCGCGCAAAAATTTCTTTTTGTGCAGATGGATTAAGTCTTGCGGCTGGTATCCGGATTATTCTGTGCGCTTGTTTAAAAACGGTAAGGGAAAATTTAAAGAAAGAATGGTTCATGAAGCCGTGCACATAGAAGGGAAAAAGGGGAAATTACATAATCCTCTTTTGCATTTTACGTATACGAGCATAAGACAATTTATTGGACGATTAAATAGGTATTCGACTCTTGCTGCCAAAGAGATGCAGCGTGATCCCGAAAGAGATTATTCAAAGAAAAAAGCACTGCTTTTTGCCGAGCTTTTAATTCGGCCGCAATTTACCTTTTTTAAAATGTATATTATCAAGTACGGTTTTTTAGATGGACTCTATGGTTTTGTAATATCGTCTATGTATGCATATTATGTATTTTTGAAATATGCAAAGTTATATGAACGTACAAAAAAATAAAATCGGTTATGAGTATAAATACGTCTGTAAAAAAGATATTAGTGATAAAATTAAAACATATCGGGGATGTTCTTCTTACTGTTCCTGCGATTAAGGGATTGCATGAATTGTATCCTGATGCTGAGATAACAGCATTTGTTAATGCCGGAACTGAAGAGATGCTTGTTGGGCTCCCTTATATAAAAGATGTGATACTCTATGATAGAGCAATAAAACGCAGGGGGTTTGTGCCCAGGGTATGTGCGGAATATGGGATTATTAAGAAGATTCGCAAGAATAAGTTTGATCTTGTTGTAGAATTTTCAGGGGGTGACAGGGGAGCATTGTGCGCGTTTCTATCCGGTGCTTCCGTGCGATGCGGTTATATGAAGAATTCTCAAGGAATGGTTTTGCGTGACAAATATTTCACCTATGCTGTACCTCCGGATCATTCTCTACATACAGTTGATTATCATATGCAGCTGGTACACATTCTTGGTCAAACTGCAGGTGACACAGATTTAGAGATTGCGGTAGGAGATAAAGATCGGTGTTGCGCCAATGATATCTTAACATCTTCAGGTATTGATAAAGACAGTAAATATGTAGTAATGCACCCGACGAGCAGATGGTTGTTTAAATGCTGGAAAAGTGATCGCTTTGCTGAAGTTGCTGATTATATCTATACTCGTTATGGGGTCAGTGTCGTTGTAACAAGTGCGCCAATTGAGAAGGAGATCACGATAGCACATGACGTTACTCATCAAATGAAAACTAAACCTGTCGATCTTTCAGGGAAACTTTCGCTTAAACAGCTTGCGGCTGTTATTCAGGGTGCGGAATTGTTTCTTGGAATAGATAGTGCGCCTATGCATATTGCTCAAGCGGTGAGTACTCCTGTTCTGGTTCTTTTTGGACCGTCTGGTGTGCATAATTGGGGGCCGCGCAACCCGTCTGACACTGTTATCTACCGACGGTGGGAATGTGTTCCCTGCGGAAAAGACGGCTGTAATAGCACAAAAAAAAGCCGCTGTTTAGATGATATAAGCGTTGATGAAGTGAAGAAAGCTATAGATAAATATTTTATTGGGTGAACTAAATAATATGGCTAAAAAATTCAAAAAACATACTTACTGGCTGTTAAGAAATGTATTTCGCATAGTAAAGCATTTTGAGGGAACGAACAGTGGTGTTTTAAATAAGGATACGGTTAAGAGGATATTACTTGTTAGTACTACCGCACTCGGCGATACACTTTTTTCAACACCGGCGATTAGGGCTGTAAGAAAGAATTATCCTGCCTCGCATATAGCCGTTATGGTTCATAAGCGTACCCAAGAGATTCTGAAGGACAATCCCTACTGTGACGAGTTAATAATATATAAAGGTAAATATAAGGGGCTCTACTTCTTGTTAAAAACACTGCGCAGGCGGAAATTTGATTTAGCGATCATTCTCCACGCCAATGACCCTGATATTGTACCGCTCATATATATAAGCGGGATACCTTGTCGCGTGGGATGGGCTGAAAGTAAATTTGCATTTTTGCTAACACATACATACACGAGACCGAAAAGTACTATGCATCTAATTCCGTACAGGCTCGCGATAGCCGGAAGTGTTGGGGTGTGTGATGATGGTTGTTCTATGGATATGTTTTTGAGTGATGAAGATAAAAAAGATATTCAAAGGTATCTGGAAAAGAATAATATCACAGAAAAAAAATATATTGGTGTTCATCCTTTTGCAAGTCACCAGTCAAAACAATATGATCGTTTTCCTGAGTTATTAAATAAGGCATTGCGGGTGCTCGATAAAGCAATTTTTTTTGTGATCTGCGGTAAAAAACACGCTTCTCTATTAGAGCAATATGAAAAACAGATTAATGAAGTGGGGCGTAGAGTGTTTCTTATAAAAGGTGAGTTCTCGATAAAACAAACGGCATCTTTGATAGAAAGGTGCGGATGTTTTATCTCAACAGATAGCGGTCCATTGCATATAGCTCTTGCATTACGGGTGCCGGTGGTTGTATTATCAGGACAAAGTGATCCTCAAAGAACAGGTCCCATTGGTAATAATGAATATGTTTTGATACATAAAGATATCTCATGTTCACCGTGTGATAACAGGGAATGTCTTGATAATAAATGCATGAAGGAAATCGAACCGGAAGAGATCATTGAAGCGGTTAAGAAGCTAGCGTATAGCGGGTAGTTAAAATAGCAAACAACGGAAATCCCCTACGGGGACTATACCCAGAGAAATTTATTTATAAATTTCATGGGTGCGAATTACGAACAACGAGTCACGTAAATATGTCTTACACAATATTACATACAGAAGCCTCCACAGGCTGGGGTGGGCAGGAAAAAAGGATACTTGCTGAAATAGTGTCTTTGCGTGAAAAAGGACATACATTTTATCTTGCATGTCAACCGCACAGCAAAATATTGAAAGCCGCAAGGGATAAGGATATAAAATGTATCCCGCTTAAGATGTCATCATCCATTTCTCTGTCGGCGATATATCGTTTAAGAAAAATTATTAGGGATAACAACGTCGATATTGTTAATACCCATAGCTCGATAGATAGTTGGTTGATAGGTTTTGTAAAGTTTTGTACGTCTATTCCCTTGGTTATGCGTACAAGGCATTTATCAACACCGGTAACAAATAAATTTGTATATACGCATATGACTGATTTTATTGTTACAACCGCGCAGTCAATTAAGGAAAGTCTTTGTTTATTGGGCGTTAGCCCTGAAAATGTATGTTCCGTACCGACGGGGGTAGATGAACATCTTTTTAATCCTGATAATTATGACAAAACCGTTGCGAGAAAAAAACTCAATCTTAATGATGGTGATATGGTAATCGGGAATGTCAGTATTTTGAGAAGCTGGAAAGGTCATGTGGATTTTATTTCCGTTGCTGAAAGAGTGCTTCGGGTATTTCCCAGGGCAAAATTCTTAATAGTAGGAGATGGTCCGCAGAGAGAAAGTATTGCCGCGATCATAAAAGAAAAGGGGTTAGATGGTCGTGTTATAATGCTTGGGTATCGTGAAGATATTCCAGAGATACTATCCGCATTAGATATCTTTCTTTTTACCTCATATGCAAACGAGGGTGTGCCGCAAGCAGTATTACAGGCTTTAGCCATGAAAAAGGCAGTTGTCGCCGGGGATATTGGCGGTGTATGTGAAACTGTTATAAATGAGAAGACGGGTTTAATTTGCCAACCGAGGGATATTGAATGTATGACCAATTATCTAATAAAATACATACATGATGGCGATTTAAGGCAAAATTGTGGAGTTGAGGGAAATAAACGAGTTCGCGAAATGTTCACGTTGACTCATACAATTGATGTAATCGGCCAGATATATGAGCGTTGCCTGAAAAAAGCAGGGAGTGAGCAATAAGTAAAAAATCGTATAAAATACTGGACAAATAAAAAATATATCGTAAAATATCTACAATAAATAAGGAGGTACTATGAAGAAAATTTGTGCGATAAGTTTACTGTTACTTTTCTTAATGGGTACTGTTGCCGTACAGGCTGAAGAGAAAAAACAACCTGAAATAGGCGATATTATCATGATACCGCTAGAGGTTGCCGGGTACGCGATTGCAATGCCTCTAAAATTACTTATTTTTGGTGCATGCGAGCTTAATAATGCGATTTATCCTCATCAAAAGGTATCGTATTACAACGCAACTGGCGAAAAGAATCCTTTAGAGCCATTCGTAAAGGAATAATACGCTGATATAAATGAATAATAGGGGGCAGTCCTGAGTTTTTCTAAAAAATAGGGACTGTCCCCTTTTTTTATTGAGCTATTAACTATGAAAATTGCATTAATAAGAGAAAAAGTAAGTCCATTTGGAGGCGCCGAGAAAAATGTATGGTGTCTAGCAAAAGGACTTTGCGATAAAGGCCATGACGTACATATTTATGCTCATTCTTGGGATAATGAGCTCAGTGGTGTCATGTATCATCGGGTACAATTCTTAAAAACGTTTTCTTTTATAAAACCCCTTTTATTTTCTACTGCCTGTCGGAACATGCTTGCGAGTGAAGTGTATGATGTTGTGCAGAGTTTTGACAGGACACTGTGTCAGGATGTGTATCGTGCGGGTGATGGGTGTCATAGGCAGTGGCTTAGGCAATTATCGAAAGAAAGAGGACTCACCGCGCATTTTCTGAAAATAGTAGATCCGAAACACATGCTTCTTTTACATATAGAAAAGAAACTATATCAAGATCCAAAGCTCAAGAAGATTATTGCAAATTCGATGATGGTTAAAAATGAAATAGTCCATCATTATGGTGTTAGCGAAGAGCTGATCAAGGTGATTTATAACGGTGTAGAAGAATGCCCCGGACCTCTCACTAGCCAGGAGAAATCTGTTCTCAGAAAAGAGATGCATTTGGCAGATAATGACTATGTCATACTGTTTGCCGGATCAAATTATGAACGAAAAGGGTTGAGATACCTTATTGAATCGGTGGTTGATATTAAAGCGGCAAAAGTACTCGTTGTCGGAAAAGGCAATGAGAAGATGTATCGTGCATTTGCCAAGAAGTGTAATGTTTCGGATAGAATACTTTTCTGTGGTGTGCAGCAGGATATTAAGAAATTTTATAGGGTATCGGATATATTTGTCTTACCCACGTTATATGATCCTTTTAGCAATGTTACTCTAGAAGCGATGAGTTATGGATTGCCTGTTATTACCTCGCCCCACAACGGTGCGGGAGAAATAATCGCAAATGGTGTTCAAGGGTATGTCGAAGACCCTGCTCATATGACAAAAAGAATAATGGCTCTTGAAGATAAAAATCTGCAGCGCACTATGGGTGAGAATGCGCTTGATAAAGCAAAACAATATTCATTTAAAAAAGTACTGGATGAAACAGAGGAAGTATACAAGGAAATAGTAAATATATAACCTAAGATGCTGTGTTTTACGAGGAAACTGTCCGCCGAGTGATGGGTTTTGGCTTGTATATAAAGATATATTGGGTTAGTATAATACTCATATTAAAGAGGAATTAAGGAGGTGCTTGTGAGGAGTTTTGTTATAGGGGTTTTTATGCTATGTCTCATACTACGGGCGGTTCCTGTTAGAGCTGAAAGTGAACAAGGGTTTAGTCCTTCAGGAGCGTTACGTTCCACATTTGAAATTATTGAAGAAGTGGCTACTTATCCGTTGAAATTAGCGCTTGCAGGCGCGATAGGGGTGTATAACGTTTTTAATAAGGATAATAAGGCTTGTTATTACGAAATAACGAATGATCCATATCCTACAGCGCTTGAAGCGGGAAAAAAGGAATAATATTATTTGAACTCAAAAAAAACCGCCCGGATTTATCCGGGCGGTTTTTTTATATAGCGGCACTACACTACTGAGTGCATTCAGGTCCCACTTCTTTTCCGCAGTTAGGACAATAATAGTTTGATCCTTTAGGGAAACCAATTACCTCAAAATCCTGGCCACAATGTGAACATGAAAGATGTATTTTTTTTTGCAGCGAAGGCGTGTATCCGTTTGTGCTTGATGAGTTTCGTGGTGTAGAAGAGGGAATATTTGTATCTGGCTTCTGTTTAAATTGTGTACCTATACCTTTAAGGAGGTCGCTGACAGAATTAAGAATTTCGCCTGTACCTTGCAGTGCTCCTTCACCGACTTTCTGCGCGCTTTTGCCGATTTCAGCCCCAAAATCATCGGTTGATTTTCCTATGTTCTCTCCAACACCTTCTTTAGCATCGTCAATGTGATTATCCTGCTGGTATGCATGTACGGTATATACGCAAAATGAAAGCAAGGATATGCAGCAAAAACAGGTAATAATGAAAGACCTCATATACTTCTCCTTTTTTATAAGCTGTAAGCTTTAAGCTATAAGACAATGTAACGAATCTAGCGTTTAGCGGACAGCGTTTAGATTTTGCTTTAATTTTTTAACTATACGCTACCCGCTATGCGCTAAACGCTAATAATTGATTCACGATTTCAGTGCTGCAAGAGCCCCTTCATAATTTGGCTCCTCGGTGATTTCAGGAACGAGTTCAGTATAAATGACCTTGTTAAGAGTATCAAGAACAATCACTGCACGCGTCATAAGCCCTTTTAAGGGACCGTTTGTTATTATAACGCCGTAATCAGCACCAAAAGACCCGCCTCTCATGGTTGAAAGAGTGGTAATATTAGATAATTTTTCTGAGTCACAAAAGCGTTTTTGTGCAAAAGGAAGATCTGCTGAGATGGTGATAATAACAGTGTTGTCTACTGCTGTTGCTTCCTGATTGAACCGTCGAGCGCTTGTAGCGCACACTCCTGTATCAAGACTAGGAACAATGTTAAGAACCTTTTTTTTACCTGCAAATGCTTCTAGTGCGATATCGTTCAAAGATCCATCTGTAAGTAAAAAATCAGGTGCAGTGGTGCCTATTGCAGGTAGTTCTCCTGAAGTTTGTATTGCAGTACCCTGAAACGTAATAGTTGCCATAAAAAGCTCCTCTCAGATTTTCATAAGATAGTACCATAAAACAGGTTAAAATTAAATGACGTTTTTTATTATTATTTTATTCATTTTATTTGACTTGCTCTAAAAAAGGTATAAAATAAAAAGTCCTACAAATAGGAGGCTCAAATGATCAAACGTTATTCGCTCCCAAAAATGGATAAAATCTGGTCTGATGAAAACCGGTTTGACATATGGTTAAAGATTGAAGTGCTTGCATGTGAAGCACAATCTAAATTAGGGCTTATCCCAAAAAAAGCTTTGTCAGAGATCCAGAAAAAAGCGCGATTTAATATTAAAAGAATTGATAAAATAGAAAAAGAAACAAGACATGATGTTATCGCGTTTCTTACCTCGGTAAGTGAATATGTAGGTCCGTCATCACGATATATTCACTACGGTCTTACCAGCTCAGATGTTGTTGACACCGCTCTATCAGTCATGATGGCCGAAGCAGCTCGATTGATACTTACTGATATTGAAGGCCTTCTTAAAGTGGTGAAGGTGCAAGCAAAAAAACATAAATACACTGTTATGGTTGGCAGGACTCACGGTGTGCACGCAGAACCGACAACATTTGGCTTAAAAATGGCGCTTATGTATTCTGAGCTTGTAAGAGCACGGGACAGGATGAAAAGGGCCCTCGATATTATTTCTGTTGGAAAGATCTCTGGTGCGGTCGGTACGCATGCGAATGTTGATCCCTTTGTGGAGGAATATGTATGCAAAAAACTAGGGCTCAAACCAGCTCCAATTTCTACACAGATAGTACAACGAGATCGGCACGCGGAATACCTATCGCATTGCGCGCTTGTTGCAGCAACGTTAGAAAAATATGCGCTTGAAATACGCGGATTGCAGAAAACAGAAATACGTGAAGTAGAAGAAGGTTTTGCAAAAGGACAAAAAGGTTCAAGTGCTATGCCTCACAAGAGAAATCCGGTAGCGTGTGAACGTGTATGCGGTCTTGCCCGTGTGATTAGAAGTAATGCTATGAGCGGGTTTGAAAATATTGCGCTGTGGCACGAACGTGATATCTCACATTCTTCAGCTGAACGGATCATTATTCCCGATTCAACGCTTGCGCTAAATTATATACTGCATTTGATGACTGAAATAATGACTAATTTAGTTGTGTATCCCGAAAATATGAAGGAGAACATGGATAAGTCAAAAGGTCTTATTTTTTCACAGAAAGTTCTCCTGGATTTAACCAGAAAAGGTCTTAGCCGTGAAATCGCATATAAAATTGTGCAACGAAACGCAATGAATGTTTGGAATAAGGGCCTAACGTTCCAGGAAGCATTGCTTGAAGACAAAGAGTTATGTGCAAAATTGTCCAAAAAAGATATTAGTGAGTTATTTGATCTTGCATGCCATCTGAAAGATATAAGTAGAGTTTTTAGAGTTGTAGGAATTAAGTAAGGAAAAACAAGCTATAAGCTGTAAGCTTTAAGCTATAAGAAAATATAACAATAATAATGAATAAAGTTTTAAACTTAAAGCTGAACATAGGAGTTATTATGAGAGCAAAAATTTATGTGACACTCAAGAAAAGTGTGCTTGATCCGCAGGGTGTTACTATTCGTCATGCTTTAGAATCCCTTGGTTTTAAGACGGTAAATGATGTGAGGATGGGTAAATACTTTGAGGTGGAGCTTTCCTCTAAGGACAAAAAGAAAGCGGAAAAAGAAATTAATGAAATGTGTAAGAAGCTCCTTGTGAACCCTGTTATAGAAGAATATAAGTACGATTTGCTTCCATAAAGATACTTTTAAGAACAGAGAAGGTAGGTACGTATGAAGTTTGGGGTAGTGCAGTTTCCAGGATCTAATTGCGATCAAGATTGTGTTCATGTCTGTGACGCTGTGCTTGGGCAAAAAGTTGAATATATTTGGCATAAAGAACAAAAGATTCATCATTATGACTGTATTATTCTTCCGGGAGGTTTTTCATATGGTGATTATTTACGTACAGCGGCTATTGCGCGTTTTTCTCCGGTGATGAAATCAATCATAAACTATGCAAACGAAGGTGGCCTGGTTATTGGTATATGTAACGGTTTTCAGGTTTTATTAGAGTCGGGACTTCTGCCGGGTGCAATGCTGAGAAATACCTCGCTCAAATTTATATGTAAATATGTTTCTATACGTACGGAAAATATTGACACTCCTTTTACCTCTTTGTACAGGCCTGGTGAAGTCTTAAGGATTCCTGTTGCGCATGGTGAGGGAAATTATTTTTGTGATGCAAAAACATTGAACGAGTTAAAAGGAAACAATCAAATAGTGTTTCGATACAGCAATGACAGCGGTATGGTTTCCCAGAGTGCAAATCCGAATGGGTCGCTCGAAAACATTGCCGGTATATGCAATAAAAAGGGTAACGTGCTCGGCATGATGCCGCACCCTGAAAGAGCGAGCGAGCAGTGTATGACATCTGTTGATGGATTCAGACTCTTTCAATCAATAGTAAATTATATGAAAAAATAATAATCCTGGATTGGTGCTGATATGAACGATATTGCAATTACAAAAGACGTTATTGAAAAACATGGTATTACACCCGATGAATATAAGATGATACTTGATATCTTAGGAAGAGACCCAAACATTACCGAATTAGGCATCTTTTCTGTAATGTGGTCAGAACATTGCAGCTACAAAAACTCGCGATATTGGCTTAAAACATTGCCAACACAAGGAAAAAAAGTGTTGGTAAAAGCCGGTGAAGAAAATGCAGGCGCAATCGATATTGGGAGCGGTTGGGCAGTTGTCTTTAAACTTGAAAGTCATAATCATCCTTCTGCAATCGAGCCGTTTCAAGGCGCAGCGACAGGTGTTGGCGGTATTATTAGAGATATCTTTACTATGGGCGCAAGACCAATAGCGGGGATGAATTCACTTCGTTTTGGAAAACTTGATAACCCGAATGTAAAACACCTTTTTTCCGGAGTTGTCGCAGGCATAGCGCATTATGGAAACTGTATCGGTATTCCTACGGTGGGCGGTGAAGTATATTTTGATGAGACATACGAAGGAAATCCGTTAGTAAATGTATTTAGTCTTGGTGTTATGAAGCATGAAGATCTGGTAAAAGGATGTGCTCGCGGAACAGGTAACCCGGTCTTTTATTTAGGTGCAACAACGGGACGTGATGGTCTTGGAGGTGCGAGTTTTGCATCACGAGAAATTACAGAAGATTCTCAGGAAGATCGTCCGGCAGTGCAAGTCGGTGATCCGTTTATGGAAAAGCTTCTTTTAGAAGCATGTTTAGAGCTGACAAAAACAGGCTATGTTATCGGTATCCAGGATATGGGTGCTGCGGGACTCACCTGTTCAACATGCGAAACTGCAAGCAGAGGTGATACAGGAATAGAAATCGATCTTGCGCATGTTCCAAAAAGAGAAACAGGAATGGTGCCCTATGAAATTATGCTTTCAGAATCTCAGGAACGAATGCTGGTTATCGTCAAAAAAGGCAAAGAGAAACAAGTAGAGAAATTATTCGAAAAATGGGATCTCCACGCCGTTAAGATAGGATATGTAACTGATGACGGAAAGATGCGAGTTAAGCATAATGGAAAAACAGTTGCCGAGATACCCGCAAAACGTCTTGCAGATGATGCTCCGCTTTATCAAAGAAAATATCGTGAGCCGGACTACTACAAAAAGGTACGGGCTTTTAAATTCGACAAGATAAAGGACTCAAAAGATTGTAACAGTGATCTTGCCCTCCTGCTGAAGAGTTGGACGATTGCAAGTAAACGCTGGGTATACGAACAGTATGATCACATGGTAAGAACAAATACCGTTGTCTTGCCGGGTTCGGATGCATCAGTACTTCGCATAAAGGATATCGATAAGTATCTG
This sequence comes from Candidatus Ancaeobacter aquaticus, assembly GCA_030765405.1. Classification (NCBI taxonomy): domain Bacteria; kingdom Pseudomonadati; phylum Candidatus Auribacterota; class Candidatus Ancaeobacteria; order Candidatus Ancaeobacterales; family Candidatus Ancaeobacteraceae; genus Candidatus Ancaeobacter; species Candidatus Ancaeobacter aquaticus. Next base: position 84,623 of record JAVCCP010000028.1, read on the forward strand.
GCAATGTCAGTGGATTGTAACGGAACCTATTGTTATCTTGATCCATATGTTGGTACAGCGAGTGCGGTAATGGAATCTGCCCGAAATGTTGTTTGTTCGGGTGCTGTTCCTCTTGCGGTGACGAATTGTCTTAATTTTGGAAATCCCATGAAGCCGGAAATATTCTGGCAATTCAAAAGAGCGATCGAAGGTCTTGGTGATGCCTGCAGATCATTAAAATTGCCGGTAACAGGCGGTAATGTGAGTTTTTATAATGAAAACCCTAAAGGGGCGGTTGATCCCACACCGACTATTGGCATGGTTGGTCTGATAGAAAAAGAAGAACATATTACGACACAATTTTTTAAAGATGAAGGTGATGAGATATTGATGCTTGGTAATAACCGGCAAGAACTTGGCGGGAGTCATTATATTAAGATCAAACATAATCTCAAAGTGGGCAAACCACCTCGTATAGATTTTGATGAAGAGAAACGATTACAGAGCGTTATCCTTGGATCCATCAAAAAAGGATTTGTAAAGTCTGCTCATGATTGTTCTGAAGGCGGTCTTGCTGTTGCACTTGCAGAATCAGCCATCTCATCTGACCGTAATAAGCTGGGATGTACAGTGAATCTTGATCCTAAATACTTTAAGGCGAAAAGAAATGATGCGCTCCTTTTTGGTGAATCACAGTCAAGGGTAGTTATAACATGCATGAAAAAAGACATGGAAAAAGTTAAAGTTCTCGCAAAAAAGAAAAAAATAGGGGTAACGCACCTCGGTAAAGTTGGTGGCGAGCAGCTTATTATAAACTATGGTAAAAACAATCTCATTGAGTGTGAAATTGATACGTTGGGTGAGTTGTGGAGTAACTCTATAGAAGAAACTGTAACGAGTAAGTGAGGGCTGGGTATGTGCGGTATATTTGGGATTTATGGGCATAATGACGCGCCAAAAATGACATATTTAGGGCTTTATGCCCTGCAACATAGAGGGCAGGAAAGCGCGGGAATAGCAACAAGTGACGGTAAAAAACTGTATACGTACAAAGGTATGGGTGTTGTCGGTGATGTGTTTAAGGAAGAGGAGCTGAACTTATTAACTGGTAAAAATGCTATTGGCCATGTGCGTTATTCAACGACCGGGTCAAGTACGATAAAAAATGCGCAGCCGCTCCAAGTGAACTATTCCCGTGGAGAGATCGCTATTGGGCATAACGGGAATCTGGTAAACGCAAATATTTTACGGGATGAGTTAGAAGCATACGGTTCAATATTTCAGACATCAATGGATAGCGAGATCATTGTGCATCTCATGGCACGTTCAAATGAGACAAAGAGGCGTGACACCATGATAGATGCGTTAAAAAAAGTTAAAGGTGCATACTCGCTGGTACTCTTAACTGAATCGGAAATGATCGGTGCGCGCGATCCTCATGGATTCAGACCGCTTGTATTAGGAAAACTTGATGGTTCGTATGTGTTGAGTTCAGAGACATGTTCATTTGATCTTATCGGTGCTGAGTATGTAAGAGACATTGCTCCGGGAGAGATTGTATTCATAAATGAAAAAGGGATTAAATCGGTAAAGCCTTTTGAACCGGCCAAACGTTTATCAAAATGTATCTTTGAATATATTTATTTTGCCCGTCCGGACAGCAACATATTTGGGAAAAATGTACATACTATTCGTAAAGAACTGGGAAGGCAACTTGCACGAGAACATCCCATAAAAGCAGATCTAGTGATACCTGTTCCTGACTCAGGGACATGTGCCGCATTAGGATACGCCCAAGAGTCTGGGATACCGTTTGAAATGGGCATTATTAGAAATCATTATATTGGAAGAACTTTCTTGTCTCCGGTTCAGCTCATACGTGATCTTGGCGTAAAGATTAAATTAAATCCTATTAAGAAAATATTAAAAGGAAAACGTATTGTTGTTGTTGACGATTCAATTGTACGGGGAACAACAAGCAGATCAAGAATAAAAAGTTTGCGTGAAGCAGGCGCAAAAGAAATACATATGAGGATTAGTTGTCCTCCACACCGTCACGCATGTTTTTATGGTATTGATTTTCCCGATGAAAAGAAGCTTATTGCAGCAACACATACGCTCAGCAAGATTAAAAAGTTTCTTAATGTTGATAGTTTAGGGTATTTAAGTAAAGAAGGCATGCTAAAAGCGGTAGAGCATAAAGATGATATGTTTTGTAAGGCATGTTTTGACGGTGATTATTCAGTTGCTATACCAAAAGGTATGAATAAATATATAATGGAAAAACAGAGATCCGAGTAAAATCTCATAGGAGGATTTGTTTTGAGTAAAACCCTTTCATATAAAGATGCCGGAGTTGATATCGAGAAAAGTAATTCACTGAAAAACGATATCAAAAAAATTGTAAAGACCACCTTTACAAAGAATGTGCTAACAAATATCGGTGGGTTTGGCGGGTTATATGCTTTAAATAAAAATAAATATACGAACCCAGTACTAGTTTCCAGTGCAGATGGTGTCGGCACAAAGCTGAAAATCGCATGTATGATGGGTAAACATGATACGGTAGGAATCGATCTGATATGTCATTGTGCAAATGATATTGTTGTGCAGGGAGCGCAGTCACTCTTTTTTCTCGACTATATTGGAACAGGCGCATTAGAACCATCTGAATATAAAGACATCATTTCCGGACTCGCAAAAGGCTGTAAGAAAGTTGGATGTGCCTTGATCGGTGGGGAAACAGCACAGATGCCGGGTATGTATAATATAGGTGAATATGATCTTGTTGGGACAATGGTTGGTATTGTTGAGAAATCTAAGATTGTTGACGGAAAAAAAATACGCCCGGGAGATGTTGTCATAGGTTTGGAGTCAACAGGATTACATACCAACGGATATTCACTTGCCCGAAAAGTATTTTTTGATAAAAAGAAATATAAAGTATCTACTCATATCAGTGAATTGAATACAACACTCGGTGAGGCACTGCTTGCACCACACAAAGATTATTCTCAGAACATACTGAAGCTTTTGAAGAAATATACAATAAAAGGGATAGCGCATATTACCGGTGGCGGTTTTATTGATAATATTCCGCGCATTCTTCCAAAAAATGTTGATGTACACATACAAAAAGGCTCATGGCCTGTTCTACCGATATTCAGCATGTTGCAACGTGAAGGAAATATCCGGGAGACTGAAATGTATAAAACATTTAATATGGGTATAGGAATGGTGCTCATTGTTGACCGAGATGTGTGCGACAAAGTCATGGGCACTTTGAAACGCACAGGCGAAAAAGCATATATAATCGGTGAAGTGAAAAAAGGAAAACGAACAGTATTGCTTAAATAAATGTGATCCCCCCTAGATTTTTTCGGGCTATGCCTCGAAAATCGTAAAACAGGGGGGATAGTTTCCCCTTCGGGGACCAAATCCTTGGAAACTCTACTAGTTTCCTAAGGGCGGCTTGCAAAAGCCACTAGTCTTTTAGCTAGTGCCTTTCGAGCCTCACTAAAACGCACAGGCGAAAAAGCATATATAATCGGTGAAGTGAAAAAAGGCAAACAGAAGGTAGTGCTTAAATAATAATGGGGTAGGCCCATTAGGTATGTGATAACACTATATCTATATAGTGTTGGCAAGATAATTAATTGTTAAAAGTTTTTTCTTAAGACTTATAGCTTACAGCTTATAGCTGGCGAACAAGGAGTTGTAATGAAGACGATCCAAAGAGCATTAATCAGTGTTTCAGATAAAAAAGGCATTGTTGAATTTGCTACAGGCTTGCGTGAATTAAAGATTGAGATAATATCAACAGGAGGCACGGCAAAAACATTAAAAGAGGCGGGATTACCTGTTGTAAATGTCTCAGATTTTACCGGATACCCTGAAATGCTTGACGGGCGCGTCAAGACATTGCATCCAAAAGTACATGGCGGCATACTTGCAAAACGTGATAATCCAAAGCATCTTAAAGAGATACAAGATCATGGTATACAGCCGATAGACATGGTTGTTATTAACCTGTACCCTTTTGAGGAAACGATTGCTAAACCAAATGTAACATTTGAGGAAATTATTGAGAACATTGATATCGGTGGCCCGACAATGCTACGATCTGCAGCGAAAAATTATAAAGATGTTGCGGTGATAGTGAATCCTTCAAAATATAAGGTTATCTTAGATGAGTTAAAGAGAAACAAGTGTGGATTAAGCGATGAATGTAAATTCAGGTTAGCGGTAGAAACGTTTCAGGTGAGTGCACGATATGATGCAGTTATTTATGATTATCTGGGCAATATGTTGCCGAGTGCACGTAAAGAGTTTCCGCCGATATTAACGCTTACATTCAAGAAGTCGCAGGATTTGCGTTATGGCGAGAATCCACACCAAAAAGGTGCATATTATAAGGAAATTGGATGTAAAGAACCCTGCATATCAAATGCAGTACAACACCATGGTAAAGAATTATCATATAATAATATCTTTGATACTGATGCAACATGTGAGCTGATAAAAGAATTTGACCAGCCTGCGGCAGTTATTATCAAGCACGGTAATCCCTGTGGGGCTGCATGTGCCCAGACGATACTCGAGGCATATCAAAAAGCACGAGAGACAGATCCTATATCGGCCTTTGGGGGTATCATTGGTTTTAATAGAAACGTTACGTTACCTGTCGCGCAAGAAATTGTAAAAGATTTTAAAGAAGTTGTTGTCGCGCCATCATTTGATGAAGATGCTGAGGCCCTCTTGAAAGAAAAGAAGAATTTGCGCTTAATGACAATAGAGAACATTGATAAGTGGGCGCCATTAAAGAATAAAACGTATTTTGGTAGAGAACTTAAAAAAGTTGTTGGCGGTCTTTTAATGCAGGAGAGAGACACTGAAATGTATCGTGAAGACGATCTCAAAGTTGTTACTGAAAGAAAACCGACTGACGAAGAGTTGAAAACCTTGCTTTTTGCGTGGACAAATGTAAAACATGTTAAGAGTAACGCAATTGTTCTTGCAAGGGGGAGTGAAACAGTGGGTGTTGGCGCAGGGCAGATGAGCAGGGTAGATTCTGTGCGTATAGCAATTCAAAAAGCGAATAAAGAAGTTAAGGGTTCAGTACTCGCATCAGACGCTTTTTTTCCGTTTCGTGACAGTATTGATGCGATTGCCGCTGAAGGGATAATAGCGGTCATTCAACCTGGCGGTTCTGTAAAAGATGAAGAAGTTATCGCGGCATGCAACGAACATAATATTGCTATGGTATTTACCGGAATGCGACATTTTAAGCATTGATCGTTTATCGTTTATGGAAGTATGAATAATATACAGGAACAAAATATGAAGATATTAATTATCGGTGGTGGTGGAAGAGAACATACTATTGCTTGGAAAGTTGCACAGAGTCCTCGTGTAGAAAAAATATATTGTGCACCGGGAAATGCCGGAATAGAGAAGATAGCCGAATGTGTTCCTCTTGATGTAAATGATGTTTCAGGACTAGCGGATTTTGCTTTGTCTCACAATGTTGATATAACGATCGTTGGCCCTGAGTTACCGCTTACGATAGGCATTTGTGACGAGTTTAAAGCAAGAGGACTAAAGATCTTTGGCCCATCAAAAGATGCGGCTATACTTGAATCAAGTAAAGTGTTTACAAAAGAATTGTTGCAAAAATATAATATTCCAACCGCAAAAAGCAGTGCTTTCAGCACATCTATTTCTGCGATACAGTTTGTAGATACATTGACAGTCCCAATTGTCATTAAAGCAGATGGTTTATGTGCGGGTAAAGGTGTTATTATTGCCGAAACACATGATGCGGCAAAAAAGGCAATAAGTGATATTCTCGACAATAAAGTCTTTGGTGAAGCAGGAAACGAAATCATTATCGAGGAGTTTTTACGAGGACAGGAAGTGTCGATTTTTGCGATATCAGACGGGGAAACGATCAAGGTTCTCCCTTCTGCACAAGACCATAAAAGAATATTTGATAATGATAAGGGGCCGAATACGGGCGGCATGGGAGCGTATTCACCGGCACCTTTTGTGTCTGAAGAAGATATAGTGTGGATCACAGACAATATACTGCTTCCAACAATAGAAGGAATGAAAAGTGAGGGGAAACTGTATACGGGTGTTTTGTATGCCGGTTTGATGATCACTGAAAGCGGTCCAAAGGTATTAGAATATAATGTGCGTTTTGGTGATCCTGAAACACAAGTTGTCTTGCCGCGTATTGCAAATGATCTAATAGATATTATTGAAAAGACAATAGATGGGACACTAAGTGATATTGAAATAGAGTATAAAGAAGAGTCTGCAGTATGTGTTGTTATGTCTAGTGGAGGATATCCGGGAAGTTACGAAACAGGTAAAGAAATACATGGATTAGAAGCAGCGGGAGAATTGGATGCTGTATGTGTTTTTCATGCAGGGACAAAAAATGATAATGAAAAAGTAGTAACTTCAGGTGGCCGGGTACTCGGTATAACTGCATTAGGGAAAAATCTTCAAGAGGCAATTGATAAAGCGTATAAGGCGTGTGCAGCAATACATTTTGACGGTATGTTCTATAGAAAAGATATTGGAATTAAGGGGACATTCCAGCTGTAAGCTTTAAGATAATATAGCATGTATAGCATTTAGCGCATAGCGGGTAGCGTATAGTTAAAAAATTAAAGCAAAAGCTAAACTAACCGCCATCCACTATTTAGGTTATTGGAGTTTATTTCGAATTTTAGTATTTATTGCATATAGCTTAAAGCTTACAGCTTATAGCTTTTAAAGAAGGAGGAAATATGAGTGTTAGTATTGTAATGGGTAGTGATTCAGATTTTCCGATTGTTGAAAGCGCGATAGACGTGTTGAAAAAGAATGGGATAGCCTATGATATTAATGTCATATCTGCACACAGATCACCTGATAAAGCGTTAGCATTTGCTCAGGGTGCGGTAAAGAAAGGCACTAAAATTATTATTGCGTTTGCTGGAAGTGCAGCGCATCTAGCAGGAGTGATTGCGTCTCACACAATAATTCCCGTTATTGGTGTACCGGTTCCTTCAAGTGATATAAAAGGATTAGACGCTCTTTTATCTACAGTACAGATGCCATCAGGGGTGCCTGTGGCAACAATGGGGTTAGGTAAAGCAGGTGCGGTAAATGCGGCGATCTTAGCAATGCAAATACTTTCTCTTTCAGATAGTACCCTGCAAAAGAAACTTGAAGAGCATAAGAAAGAACTAGCTCAAAAAGTTGATGCTGCTGAAAAAAGAGTAAAAGATAAGTGTAAGGAATAATACCAGTGGCAACACGCGTTTTGCATGTCGATAAAGATGCTCCTGATATGCGCAGTATAGAAGAGGCAGCGCAGATTGTACGTCGTGGTGGTATCGTCGCGTTTCCTACTGAAACAGTGTATGGTCTGGCATGTAATGCAGCGCGGGATGATGCTGTTAAGAAGATGTATGCGTTAAAGGAGAGGGAAAAAGGAAAGCCATTTACTATTCACATTGCAGCACAAGAAACAATCACGCACTATGCGGTAGATATTAATGCGCAGGCACGGAAGCTGATGAGGAAGTATTGGCCTGGTCCATTAACTATGGTGCTTCCTTTAAATGAATCGTATTCCGGAGATGAACGCCTTGCGTTAGCACCTAGTTTTGAAAAAATCATAGAATCAATACATTCAGTTGGGTTTCGTTTTCCGCGGCATGCTGTTGCACAAAAGTTTATTGAAACGTGCAATGTCCCTATAGCGGCCCCGAGTGCAAATAAGAGCGGAAACAATTCGCCGATGTGCGCGGATGATGTTTTAAATGATTTTGATGGGGATATAGAGCTTATTATAGATTCAGGCCCTACAGAATATTTGGTGGGGTCAACAGTTGTTAAGTGCTTTGCAGAGACAGTAGATATTTTGAGGGTTGGGGCAGTTGCCAGTGATGAAATAAAAAAATGTGTTGAGGATACATGACAACAATCTTATTTGTCTGTACAGGCAACAGTTGCAGGAGTCCGATGGCAGAAGGTATCTTGAAAAATCTGCTGAGAAAAAAATATGATTTCAAGATAATGAGTGCGGGAACAGCAGCTCTTGAAGGGTTATCGGCTTCTCCGCATGCTGTGGAAGCACTGAAGAAAAGAGGAATTGATATATCAGGACATATATCACGTTCAATAAGTGAGGATATGATACAGAAATCATATCTTGTTATTGTGATGGCTGAAGAACACAAGAAATCAATTATAAAGAAATACCCTGATGCTGCACACAAAGTACATTTGTTAAAAGAGTATGATGAAAACGGTGCAGATAGTGGTTCAATGGATGTTGCGGATCCGGTGACACAACCGGAACACGCATACGATACATGTATAAATGAGATGCAAAATTCATTGAGTAATCTTGCTATACGCCTCATAAAAGGGGAAATATAAAACAGCTATAATAATTAAGGGGACATGTTCCTAATTATTATAAGAAAAAGAAAACTTGGGCAAAAAAAGACTAATTAGGTACGTGTCCCCTTAATTATTAGGAAACAACAAATATTAGGAGTGAAAGATGAAAGTGGCGATTGGATCTGACCATGGAGGATATGACTTAAAGACTTTTGTTGCGGGTTATTTGAAAGAGCAGGGGTACGAGGTCACTGATCATGGTTGTTATGACAAAGAATCAGTTGATTACCCTGATTACGCTAAAGCTGTTGCGCATGATGTTAAAGATAAAAAAACCGATTGTGGTGTCTTGATATGCACAAGCGGTCAAGGTATGTCTATGACGGCAAATAAGGTACAAGGTATCAGAGCGGCACTTTGTACGGATGAATATGCGGCACGAATGAGCAGGTTGCATAATGATGCAAATATTCTTGTTATGGGAGCAAACCCGGTAGATGAAAAAAATGCGCGGGTTATTATGGATGTATGGTTTGCGACAGAGTTTGAAGGCGGCCGGCATCAAAGACGAGTGCAAAAAATAGATAATAGTGAGAATTAGGGGATTTCTCTATCCCTTAACAACAAATGGAGTTAACGATGAGTAAAACGTTAAAAGAAGTAGATCCGCAGGTATATGCTGCGATTCAGAAAGAAATTAAAAGACAAAAAGAAACAATAGAACTTATCGCATCAGAGAATTTTGTCAGTGAAGCAGTCCTTGAAGCGCAGGGTTCAGTAATGACAAACAAATACTCGGAAGGATATCCTGATAAAAGGTGGTATAACGGTTGCGAGAACGTTGATATAACTGAAACTTTAGCGATTGAACGCGCAAAAGAGCTTTTTGGTGCCGATCACGCGAATGTACAGCCTCACTCAGGATCACAAGCGAACATGGCTGTATATTTTTCCGTTTTAAATCCGGGCGATACTATTGTGGCTATGAGTCTTGCGCACGGGGGGCATCTCACACACGGTCACCCGATGAATTTTTCAGGACGGTACTATAAGATTGTTCCTTACGGTGTGAAAGAAGATACTGAGACACTTGACTATGATGAGATAGAAAAATTAGTTTTGGAGCACAAGCCGAAAATGATCGTTGGGGGTGCGAGCGCATATCCCCGTATTATTGATTCAGAAAGGTTACGAAATATTGCGGATAAGGTTGGTGCGTATCTCATGGTGGATATGGCACATTTCGCCGGACTTGTTGCGGCAGGATATCATCCAAGCCCTGTGCCACACTGCGATTTTGTGACAACAACAACACATAAAACATTGCGTGGACCTCGTGGCGGAATGATACTCTGCAGGGAGCAATTTGCAAAAGAAGTTGATAAACAGGTATTCCCTGGGATTCAAGGCGGTCCGCTAGAACATGTTATTGCGGCAAAAGCGGTTGCATTTAAAGAGGCGCTTACTCCGGAATTCAAAAAATATCAAAAACAAGTCGTTGATAATGCGGCGTGTCTTGCAAAAGAACTTTCAGATAAGGGGCTCAGAATAGTTTCTGGCGGCACAGACAATCATCTTATGCTTGTTGATATGACATCAGTTAAGTTAACCGGTAAAGACGCGGCAAATGCACTCCATGAGGCAGGGATCACGGTAAATAAAAATATGATCCCATTTGATCAGGCAAGTCCTTTTGTTACCAGTGGGATCAGAATCGGCACGCCGGCGGTAACAACACGTGGGATGAAAGAAGACGCCATGGCTGAAATTGCCGATCTGATTGTAACGGCACTATCAGATATAGAAAATAAGGACGCAATTGCTCAAGTAAAAAAACGTGTAATAACACTTACTGATAACTATCCGCTTTATAGTGATATTTAAACTAATAATGTAATAACGGACGAAATGCTAAAAAATAAATTAGTTTTTAGTCTATAGTCTGGGGTCTAATAATATGAATTGTCCATACTGTAGTCATCCTGAAGATAAGGTCGTTGATTCCCGTGCATCTCAAGATGGATGGGTTATACGGCGCAGAAGAGAATGCCTTGATTGTGAGAAACGGTTTACGACATATGAGCGTATTGAAGAATTGACGTTAAAAGTCATTAAAAAAGATAGTCGTAGAGAAGATTATGATCGGCATAAAATACTCTCAGGCGTTATGAAAGCATGTGAAAAGAGACCGGTGAGTATGGATGATATAGAAAAGACGGTTGATGGCGTTGAGATGGAACTAATGAAGGTATATGATAGGGAAGTGGAAAGTAACAATATCGGTGAAGTGGTTATGAAAAAACTGCATCTCCTTGATGAAGTAGCATATATCCGTTTTGCATCGGTGTATCGGCAGTTTAAAGATGTAAACGAATTTATGAGTGAAGTAAAAAATCTTCTTTCACCGAAAAATAATAAATAATATTTTTATCGTACAGGTCGTATAGAGATAACGGAATGGAAAAAAATAAAAATACAGTGGCATTTGTAAAGAAAAGGGATGGCAATGTCGTTCCTTTTGAAAAAAAGAAAATAGCGCACGCAATTTTTCAGGCGATAAAATCTGTTGGCACAGAAGATAGGTTGCTCGCCGACGAGCTTGCCGAATCAGTTGCGTTATATCTGGGCAAGCAATATCAGGGAAGTATACCTGATATTGAAACCATACAGGATACCGTTGAACGCATATTGATGGAAATGGGGCAGATAGAAACCGCAAAATCATATATCTTGTATCGTGAGAAAAGAGCTCAGCTCAGAAAACTCATGAATAAAGCACATGAAGACACAGTATCATTAGAAAAAGGATGGAATAGGAAAAAAATCATTACCGCGCTCATGTCTGATCTGGGTCTGCCATTCATTCTTGCTGAAAAAATAGTTGATGTTGTTGAAGAAAATATCGGTGAACGTTCAGTTCCCCCCGAACAGTTAAATCTTTCCATTAATTAAAAAAGGGGACTGTCCCTATTATTTAAGAATAATTCGGGACAGTCCCCTTTTTTATAAAGCATGCGAATATTTTTTAAGCTATTTCTTCAAACTCTTTCTACGAAAATATGCGAGACCAAAAAGTCCGAGACCGAATAATGCGTAGGTTGACGGTTCTGGGACACCGTTAATTACTATATTATCAAGTGAAGCAGTAGCTCCATTGCCTGGGTTCCCTCCAATTCCAAAAGCACTAAAATTAGCTATATCGGCTTCAAAACCAACATATGCACTCTCTTCAGTATGATAATTCCATGCATACTCTGTCCCACCGTCTAAATCAAGAAGAACATTGTATGTATCAGCATCGAAATCAACGTCTTCTATTTTTATTCCTATAGTCTTTCCTGTTAAATTTCCAAAATTATATATAAAAATATCAGGTCCGCTTGTTGCTGCTTTAAGTATTAAATTATCCGCTCCATCTGTTTTCCAGAACAATACTGGCCCGTTACTTTCAGCATTATCGCTTACACTGAATCCAGAATAAGTAAGATCAAACCCTGGAGAGGCACCTGAAATTATGTATTGTAATTCACATGTTGCATTTGTATTTATTGTATGACCAAACGCCCTGTAACCTGAATGAGCTGGTAGCATATCCGAAACAAATTGACCAGCATTACTTGCGTTGACAGTTTGGCATGTCCAATCATCGGCTACCATCCCTATACTTGACCATTTTTGATCAGCGCTCCAGTCTCCGCCAGTTGTTCCCTCGCCTATAAGGTCATCGGTTAAGGTATAGCCTTCGAAATTTTCTGTTAGTGTTAATGCATAAGTACAAGAACAAAAAGATATGAGTAATGCTAGTGTGAGAAAAAACGAAAACACATGTTTCATAATTACCTCCGTGGTTAGAATGTTATTAGTAAAAAACGTATTGCTTCTTTATGGTAGTTATTTTTGTTAGGGAAATTTAACCACAAATACTATATTCTGTCAAAGTGTAAGTTTGTTAAATTACGGTTTTTATGATTCTTTCTAAATATGCTGTTTTGGAGAGAAAATTCCCGCTAATTTCACTCTTTCACTGCCCCGATTTATCGGGGCGGTGTATGTTTTTGCCGTAAAAAATGGGGTAACTCCAGGACCAGCAATTCCGCAACAAAGTATTTTAACCCACCATAAGTCATTCTATTTACGATATTTTAGTGGTAAACGCCTTGTATGAGCAAATTCGCATTGGATTCGAAGTATTATGTTGACATAAAAACTGAT
>JAVCCP010000029.1 GCA_030765405.1 Candidatus Ancaeobacter aquaticus
AGGGGTGTTGAAGTCGAAGCATAAGACAGAATAATGTGACACTCTCCAAACCGAAAGGGGAGAGTAACAGGGAACACAAAGCATGTCTAAGTGTGACGGCCATATTATATCTACTCGACTGAAATATGCTTCTGTGACAGTACCGGGAATATGGCAGTTGGTGCTGGCGAGTCAACAGGTACCGCAGCAGACAACACCGGTAAGATCATTACAGGTGAAGAAGAATAGTAATAAAAATTATTATTATTATGCGTAAGGTTAAAAGCCCGTTTCATTTTCTGTGAAGCGGGCTTTTTCCATGTCTTGATGTTTAAATGGTAGCAGCTACCATTTAGCTGCCATTTATTGATTGACATTTATTATGAATTTAAGAATAATCTGTTCATGCCCAGAATATCACGAGTTGTCATTCCTGAACACCCACACCATATTACCCAAAGAGGGAATAATCAACAGGATGTTTTCATTGATGACACTGATCGAAAAAAATATCTTCTTTTGATCAATGAATATTCTCAAAGATATGGGATTACAATTTTATCATATTGTTTAATGTCAAATCATGTCCATTTTATAGTAGTTCCAAAAACCAAAGAGTCTTTAAGTAGGACATTTAATTTTGCACATGTCCAATATTCTAAATACTACAATCACAAAAAAAACCTAAAAGGACATTTATGGCAGAATAGGTTTTATTCATGTGTCTTAGATGAAAAACACTTGATATGTGCCGCAAGATATATTGAAAGAAACCCAGCAAGAGCCAGTATAGTCAAGAATCCATCTGAGTGGGAGTGGTCAAGTGCTTCATATAATTGTGGTTTATGTGCAAATAACATTATCAAGCTAGGAAATCTTTTTGATTATACTTATGTAAATAAAGAAGGTTGGAATGAATATATATGTTCATCTGAAACTACTGATGAAGTAGATGCTATAAAAAAATGCACGTTGAATGGTCGACCATTAGGGGCCTCAACTTTTGTAGAAGGGTTAGAGACTAGGTTGGGAAGAAGGTTGCAGGCTTTACCTAGGGGGAGACAATCAAGAAAATAGGTTTAAATGGTAGCTGCTACCATTTAGGGGTGTCCCTATTATTCTTCATATTGTTCTGCTATGGGGCAGTAATAGATAGATGTGTTGCAAAGTTGAACACTTTTTTGCACCTGATAACATAATTGTTAGTATTTTTATAGAGCGCACGCGTCACTAAAATACTTATAAAAAATATTGATAATTATAACGCTGTGTATTATAATGTCTTATAAGATTTACTAGTAGTTTTCTTAGATGTTGGCACGGCGATTGCTTTATATAGGTTCATGAAACAAAAATGACAAAACCAAAACCAACCAACCGAAAGGAGGAGGTTATGTCAAAACAGGGAATGGAGAAAATATTTGGTAAAGCAGTAACAGATGAGGTTTTTAGAGGCCAACTTCTGTCAGATCCTGACTCAGCATTAGCTGGCAGTGATCTATCTGAAGATGAAATTCAGGCAATTAAGGCAATGGACAAAGAATCAATTGAAAAATTTGTCGGTGGTCTTGATGAAAGAATTTCTAAACGTGGTAATCGTATGTAATATTGGCAGTGATTGAATAAAAAAGGTGAGTTCTGGAAACAGGGCTCACCTTTTTTATGTGCCATGGGTCATGTATCACGCGGCTTTTTCCACTTTGATATCTGATACGGTTTCTATGGATTCCGGTTTTGCCGGAGATAAAAGTTTGTTTTGTAAAATTATTATCCTTCCGTCGTAAACACCTTCTTCTGCTAATTTTTCAATAAGGTTTTGGGTCCTGGTTAGATAGTCAGCGCGGGTTTCAAGCGAAGTGATCCCTTCGAATAAGTGAGATTGCTTCGTTACACTAGCAATGACGGATAACTCATAATAGAGTTCAGCCAAAAGTAAACTGTCCAATGGAAATTTATTTTTTAATAAGAAATTTTCAACGTCTTTAAGTGATGAAAGTGCCTTTGATATTTTTAGCGAGGTGCTGTTATCGATATTTGTTTTCTTTTCAGACAATGCATTATTTAGTTTATTGCAAACTTTAAGTAGAAGGGCAAGATTTTTTGCTATACCTAGTTTGTGATCAAGTTTTTTTGCATTGTTAAAGCATGCGATTGCATCTAGAAATATATTTTTTAGGTTTTCCTCATTATCTTTATGAATTATAAAATCAATTTCACACTTTATTCTATCAATGACTCCAAGTCTAATTTTTATGTCTTTGCTTTTTGTAATCTTTTCAGAAAATGTCTTTACGTTATTTTGAATCTCTGAGATTAGATTTATTGCTTTACTGATTTCTCCGCTTCGGATATATCCCTCAAGAATATATCCCCAACAATCAAGCATTATTAGTAGACTAAGTTTTTTGTCTTCGATCTGATAGGCTTCATTTATTGCTTTTTGTAGATATTTGATGCTTTTTTCATGATCTTTTTTATAGCATATTCCGAAACCTTTATATAAATCCGCCTTTTCTTCAGCAAGTGCACCGAAAAGTTTTACAACCCTTTCCGCATCCATATAATAACCCAACGCTTTGTCATATTGACCAAGTAATCTATATCCCTCCCCGCAGTAGTTTAATGATGTAGTTAAAAATTCGGTATAATGATTTTTTTTCAAGATTAATATTGATTCGGTTGCAGTACGTATGGCATTATGTGGTTCACCTGACAAAATATAATTTATTGACAGACTAGATAAAGCACCTGCTGTTCTGAAAGGATTGTGTATTTCCTTGCTTATTCTGACAGCTTCCAGATAACTTTTCTTTGACTTCTCAAGGTCCCCTTTTTCTATAAGAACATTTCCAATATTGTTGTAAATTTTAATTATGGCAATAATATTATTTGTATTTGCTGCTATCTTTTTTCCCTTTTCATAATATGATAATGCTGACTCATAATTGCCTTTATCAAAATTAAGATTGCCTAATTTTATAAATAGTTCTGTTTGAGTAAGCTTTCTCGTTGAAAGGGGCTCGATTTTGGGAATTTGTTTTTCGACTCGGTTTAATATTCCCGCAATTTCTTTCATATTACCACTTGCATATAGAACTTGAATTATTCCATCAAAAATAATATTAAATTTTTCTGTATCGTTGGAGACTAATTCGAGAGCAGTATTGTAGGCCTTTAGGGAACTATCGGCATTAAATAGTCTTTTATACATATCTCCAAGGTTGTTGTATAATTTACAAAGATCTTTTTTGTCACTTTTCTTAGTGAGTTCCTGATCCTTTTTGTAATTTATGACAGAGATGGCATTTTTAGTTTCGTTAACTGCTTCGGGAAGTTTTAATAGTTTTTCATACTTGTTCGCGGACAATTCTAAGTATTGCATAGTGTTTGTTAAGTCTTTTTCATTTACCCCCAATTCCTTTTGCTGTTTATCCCACTTAAGCTTTAAATTAAATGAATCATAATATAATTGTGCAAGGGTATTAATGTGGGCAGGATCTATTGAACCGTCTTCTTTTTTATAGAGTGTTTCCATAAGATGGGCGAGTTTGAGTTTTCCTTTTCTTATTTTGTCGATATCGGCATGTTTAATAAATACATCGTAGATGTAATGGTCAAAAATGAATGTTTCCAAATCACCACGTCTGAATATTCCTATATCCATAAGTTCTTTTAATCGTTCATTTACTTTGTTTTCAGTTATTGGAAGACTTTTGATAAATACCTCTTCCTTGAATTTCGATCCGAGGCAAAGCGCGTTTAAAAGCATTGTTTTGTATAACGGATTATCAAAATAGCTGGCATTGTATTGTGTATAGAAAAAGGCGTCTATGTTATCACCTGATATCTTTTGCTTAAGGACTTCTTTTAAAAGGTACGCGCCTTTTTGGTCTTCCGGCAGATTCTGATTGCGGAACCGGTCTGTAAAAAGTTTTGCCTGGTGACGGGCTATAAGGGGGCTACCTTTTCCTGATAAGAGGTATATTTTTTCATTTAATTGTTTTTTTACATATGAATGTAAGTCTTTTAGTAGAGAGTCGCTAATAACCGTGTGTTGTTTTTCTTGCGGCAAGTCTTTATTAAAGTGTTGTAATATTTCATCTATTTCATCGCGAGTATACAATCCTCTGATATCATCAAGTGTCAGTCTATCAACTTCGCTTAGAAGAGCGGTTTTTCTTTTTAAACCACATATTCCATGAAATATGTCCAATATCTGTTCCTGATCCATTTTATCGACGAGTATTGTTCTGTTATCTTTGGTGACAAGTTTTGCTAAAGATACCGGTTCTTTTGTATTGATGGCTGTAACTTCGATCTCTTCCAGTGCTTTTGGGAAGGCCCCGTTACACACGAGCTCGATTAACACATTTTTATTTTTTAGGGAATTCATAAGTGGAGAAAAAAAGACCGTTTCTTCGGGAAGGTTTTGCATGTCAAATACTCTAAGGAAAAGACCGGCGTTGCCTTCTTTGGTAACTTCTTTTGCTTTATTGGTAAAAAGTTTCTGAATAATATTATTTATAACAATAATCTTTTCATCATCTTCTAGATTATCGACAACCTCACTTTCACCGAAATCAATAAATGGAAATAGTATCTTTAGTGCAGGTGTATATATTTTCATGTCTTCGGCGTATTCGGATATACCGTAATCTATCTTTTTAAGACGTTCGGCGAGTTTATCTTTATGTGTAATGGCAAAGAAATCTTCCAGCAAATTTTTCATAATAGCATATTCATCTTTTCCTCTAGTGCCATAGGTTATGAATCCTGCTGATTTAGCGTAACGTTCAATCTCATAAGCAAGTGTCTCTGACCCTAAGCCCAGTTCTTTGGTTTGAATAAAAAGCATATCCATTGTCCCGGGTTTTTTATCTAAATAGGTATCAATCCATTTTTTAGCGATGCCAAGTTCCTTGTTTCTTAAAAATTTACCTTTACGCTGCACCGTTAGTATTCCTAGTGGCTGAAATATTGGTATTTCTGCGGCGACGCCTTTTACCTTGATTCCTTTTGCTCCAGGGGCATAAAAATCTGTCCGTTCCTTATAATCGATATCATCTTTGCTGGCGTAATACACACGGCTTGATACGATTGTCTCACCTTTTTTTGAAGACGAGCCGAGCCGTGCGGCAAGATTTATTTCCGGGCTGATTGTGGTAAGCTCCTTACGTGCGGTTCCAGTGAGGCCCAGTATAACCGCTCCTGAATTAATACCGATTTTCATTTTTAAGCCATATTTATCCGCTGTTTCATGTAGGTGCATTGCGTGTCTTACCATTTCAGCGTCCGGGTTTATATTACTGATATATTTCAAGCCGCCAAGGTAGATCATTTTTAGATAATGTGTTCCTGGGTCGCATTTTAGATAGAATATACCGTTTGCCGGAGATGCTGTTCGGTTAGCGTCATTAAAGAAATCTCTTACAATATTTTGCGCTTCTTTTAGTCCGTTTTCCTTCAATGTTTTATTGTAAAGTTCCTGCAGGCCGTATACCTGCATAAACATGATGCGCACATTCTGGAAGTTCATTCTGTCTACATGCGTATCTGTTTTTTCGTCTTTAATGATGTAATTATCAAATCCGCGTGGTAGGAAGCTGATAAGGATATCTTTTGCTTCTTCTAAGATTTCTTTAGAGTAAAATGCTTTTCTATGTGCTTTTGTCCTGAATTGATGGAATAAGATACCGATTCTGTCTGCAACGTATTTTCCGTAATAGTTTTTCATGGACATTTTTGCAAGCGTATCCTTTGTCTTATCGAGTGAGGCATCATCCTGAGCGGGGAAAAATGAAAGTAGATGGTTATCAACCTCGATACGGATCTTCATAACCGCTTTTTTCATGTTTTCAAGTTTTTTGATTTTTGAGAAGTCTCCGATTGTTACGTTTCCATTCATCTTTGTGAGTGCTTTTTTCCATTTTTCAAAATCTTTGGTGATTTGTTGTTTTAATTCTGGGGAGGTTTTATCAAAATTATTTTTACGTAAATAATCATATACTGCGTTCATATATTTCTGAGTAAAATTAATTCTGTCTTTTACTTCATAATCAAGGAAGTTTAATTTTTGTTGATTTATTACATAGAGATTTTCTTCTTTCATGCTTTTTCTCGCATCAGTATTATATTTTTCATCCGGTAGGGTATCAGTGTCAAATACAGTAAAAAGGTTGCCGCGTCCCTCTTTCACAAGTTTCTCTTTTGACTCTTGTGATATAACGATTTCTTTATTTGAGGCGTCTTCAGCTTGAATTGCTCTTAGGACAACGTCGCCGAGAGGCAGTACATCCCGTATACCGTAACTGTCATCCGGTATTACCAGATATATTGTTCCGGTAGACATGCCGATACTTGCTTTAATATCTCCCAAAGAGCTGAAATCAGCGGTTTCGGTGAAGAACTCTTTTATAATGCCACCAAAATAACGGATCATGAGCTGTACTTCCTGACTCATTTCAAGTGCGCGTGTTGCGGTATTTTCTCCCGTAAACATGACAAGGCGTGCGTCACCGCCAAATTTGAGTATTGATCCGTCAAATTTATTTATGACATTTGCTATATCAACAAATAGTTCGTTTGTTATTTCGATCACAAACTTTCTTGCTTCGGCTTGCTTTACAGGATCCACCTCTTCTGATAGCATGCTATTAAGCTTATCAGTCATAGCGGTAAAACCGGACAGATCGATGCTTGCAACAGATGCATTCTCAAATACAAGTGGTTCGGTAAATATGTGTTTTTTGCTCTTGTCGCCAGGGATTTCTTTTTCGAGAAGTGTTTGAAGAATTTCTGCAGGTACGTACGCAGCAATATTCTGCAGATCAAATTCCTCGTCTTTTAGTTCATTGTAGAGATCTACATATATGTCCTGATAAATATAATAGTTTACATGTGCGTTCAGGGACTCTTTTTTTAATACTTTTTTTGATGAAAGGATATCGACTGACGGTTCGTAGAGACTGCTGGTAAAAATGATGCCGTGATCCTTGCCTGATATGATTAGTGTTTCTTGGTCAGGTATTTCATCAAAGGCATATCCTTCTTCAGTAAATATGTTTTTTATGAGTTTCTTTTGAGTTTTTTGTGTGCCTACTCTAAAAAGGTCCTCTATGGTAAGATCGGCTTTTTTCTTTCGGACATGCTTAGTGAGTTTTTTAACTGTAGCGTGTCCCCAGCCAATAATGCCTAAATCTTCCTTAAAATCCGATTCCGGCTGCAAGGTGGCTTCGCCACTTTCATTATGTGTGTATGAATCTCCAAGAGATGCGATGCTGGTGATAGGATATATACATGAAGTTGTGATAAAACAAAATAAGACAAAAGTGGTTACAAAGAAACGTCTTATAGAGTCTGTTTTTAGTGTCTTCACAGTGCCCTCTTAATTATTTTAGATATAATTCTCTATAACTTGTTTTCGTAAATAGAAT
>JAVCCP010000030.1 GCA_030765405.1 Candidatus Ancaeobacter aquaticus
TAGATATAATCGTCTTTTGTAATCCAATTTTTTAAGCGAAATCCTTTCGCGAATATGACCCTTTGTTTAAAAACCTCTAATTAAGCTTAAAATCATACCTTATGCGTATTGTTGCGGAATCGTTGTCCTGTAATTAATTCCATTGCATTTTACATTAAATATTGGTATAACAAGCTCTACGTAATAAATAAATAGACTCGAAGCTTTTGGTGTTTTCACCGCATCGAGTATTATGATAGTTTTTGTCGATTCACGATCCCACAAGGGGACAATACCCAGAAAAATTTACTTATAAATTTTATGAGTGTGAACGATAAACGAATATAGGAGGGGTGGCTGAGTGGTCGAAAGCAGCCGCCTGCTAAGCGGCTGATTGGGTAACACCGATCCCAGGGTTCGAATCCCTGCCCCTCCGTACTGATACTGTAAAAGTCTTGTGTGTAACAACAAGAGTTTTACGTAGTAGAAGTGTCCCCCCCGCTTCATGATTTTGGAGGCGGAGCCCGAGAAAATCTGGGGGGGATTATATTGAATGCGACCTAAGAAATCGCATAGCGATTTAGATGTTTTAAGCAGAAGATAGACTTAAGGTTTTCAATATTTTCACCGCGTCGGTGGAAAATCCCACTGACCGCGGTGTAGGTTTCTTCAAAGTTTAGAAGTCCGAAGATCAGAGATTTTATAGTGTTTATACGATCAACGATCAACGAATATGCGGAGGTGCTCTATGGTGAAAAGTAATGGGTACATACCTTCTTACGGTAGCTTACTAGAGTTAAACACCAGTCGTGTGATTTTGGATGCTATTGATCCAGACACCTTGACCGATATTGTAAATAATTATCTTGATTTACTTGATACTTCGGCAGCTGTTTATGAACCAAACGGGGACTATGCTTTAGGTATGTTTTCTTCTGGTTGGTGTCAGTGCCTTGACCAAGCATCACGTAACTTATGCGGCACAGATGACAATAAAAAAGCATTAGATTCAGGAAAATGGCTTTGCCATGAGTCTTGCTGGGTGGATGCATCTAAAGTATCTATACAAAGAGAAGAACCCGTTGATATTGAATGTCGTGGGGGAATCAGATTATATGCGGTACCGATTAAAGCGGGAAAAGAAGTTGTAGGTGCTATTAATTTTGGGTATGGCACTCCCCCTCAAGACAAGAAAAAAATAAGGGAAATCGCAGAAAAATATGGTGCTGATCCAAAAGAACTGATCAAACTGGCAAGGGCGTATAAGGTTCGTACACCATTTGCGATTGAAGCTGCAAAAAAACAGCTCCATACAACGGCAAAATTGATTGGTGAGATTATAGAGCGAAAAAAGATTGAATGTGAACTAAAAGACAAAATGCGTGAGTTAGAGATTTTTAATAAAATGGCTGTTGGCAGGGAGCTCAGGATGGCCGAGATAAAAGAAGAAAATGAGCAGCTTAAGAAGAAAATAGAGAATAGTAACTAGTAGCATTCAACTAAAAACTCAAAAAGGAGGGTGTACTATGACGGAAGAGAAGAAAGAAGGCGTAAAAACAGTATTAGGTGTTGGAGAGAATATTGAAGGGTTATTATGTTATTTTTTGACTTTTGTATCCGCAGTATTTTTCTTATTAGTTGAAAAAGAGAATAAGTTTGTCAGATTTCATGCTATGCAGTCGTTGGTTACTTTTGTAGGCATATCAATATTAGTGGCTATTACAACAATAATTCCGATTTTAATACCAATTGCTCTTATTATAATGGTGGTCTCAACAATTCTCTGGCTTGTATTAATGTTCGCAGCGTTTTCCGGTAAGAAGTTTAAACTTCCATTTATTGGCGAGTACTGCGAAAAACAAATCGAAAAGTAAGTTTACCACATTATGCGCCCATAGCTCAGTGGATTAGAGCATCTGCCTACGAAGCAGAGGGTCGGAGGTTCAAGTCCTCTTGGGCGCATATTTACATTGGTGCCGTATGATTGATCTAGAATCAGATGAATATTTTATGCGGGAGGCGCTTAAAGAGGCTGACCGTGCATTTGAAAAAGGCGAGGTTCCGGTAGGGGCAGTAGTTGTACTGGAAAAAAAGATCATAGCCAGAGCGCACAATCAAGTCGAACTCCTCAAAGATGCTACTGCACATGCAGAGATCCTTGCACTTACTCAAGCGGCAAATACTATAGACAATTGGCGTCTTATAAATACTACGTTATATGTTACAAAAGAACCCTGCTTTATGTGTGCGGGAGCATTAGTAAACGCGCGTGTTAAAAGATTGGTGTTTGGTGCGAGAGACCCAAAATCAGGTGGGGCGGGATCAGCTCTTAATATTGTGCAAGATGTAAGACAAAACCATATGATCGAAGTGGAGGGTGGTGTTCTCGAAGAGCCATCAAAATTATTATTGCAAGAATTTTTTAGGATACAGAGGTCTAAGAGTAATAATTAGTTTGGAAAGGTGTTACGTCTTTTCACCGCCCCGATATATCGGGGCGGTGGAGGACAATCGTTGTAGGAAGATTTTCATGGATACGGTGTCTGTAATGTTTTTGCTATGAACCATGAACTATGAACGAATTACGGAAAGGTGCCAGAGCGTAGTGATACCGGAAAAGACGAGTTCTAAAAGAAACGAGTATTTTTCAGGGTAGAACTATCCCCCCTGTATTATGATTTTGGAGGCGAAGCCCGAGAAAATCTAGGGGGGAGTTGAATTGCTTTGTGCGGAGTAAAAATTGTTTATAATAAGGAAAGGTGCCAGAGCGGTTGAATGGGGCGGTCTCGAAAACCGTTGACCTGAAAAGGTCCCAGGGTTCGAATCCCTGCCTTTCCGCCAAAATGAAAGGCAGTTCTTTTGAACTGACATTTGTTTTGGTGGAAGGTATGGTGAGAACTTTGATTGTAAAAAGGGTTCGTTCCGACCAGATTGGTAGCCCGATTATTTAGAGGATAGATTTGCGAAGCAAATCTTTATCCCTGCCTTTCCGCCAGATGCTAATAATTCACACCGCCCCGATTAATCGGGGCGGTGGGGAGTGAGGAGAATATAATGATTAACACAGCAAAAAAAAGATATAGGTTCAGAATTGTTGTTCCGGCTTATCCGGCATTCAATATTTATTCCCGCATTGCTCGGGAGACGACTGCGCTTGGACCGGTATGCGTTGCCAGTTCTGCACGTGAAATGGAAAAGTGGGATGTTGAGGTTATTGATGAAAATAATCTCCGCAGATATGGGCCGAAGAAAGATTCAGGTCACGCAGATCACGAGTTTTTGGAACAGATTAGACCGGTGGACGTTGTTGGATTGTATGGCGGTTTAACAAGTACGATTCCAAGGCTATATGAAATAGCTCGTTTCTATAAAGATAAAGGGATAATCACTATTGCCGGTGGACAGCATTTCGTTGATGAGAATATATCCGAAGCGTTACACTCCTGCATTGATTATGTTGTTATTGGTGAAGCGGAAGAGACGATTAAAGAGCTTCTGCTTGTGATCGAAGGGAAGCGCGATCCAAAAGAGGTAAAGGGGATAGCCTATTTAGATAATGGAGAGGTTGTCCTTACTCCTGAAAGGCAGCCTCAGACAGATTTTGACAAATTACCTTTACCTGATTTTTCTTTAGTACGGTACGCGAAAATTACGTTGTATCCCGTTGAAAGGATACGAGGCTGCGGTATGGATTGCGAGTTTTGCACTGTTAAAGGCAAACCACGCTATGCTTCTCCTGAACGATTGCTTGAGTGCATTAGTTTTCTTCTTGAAACTAAGGACGCGAGACAGTTTTTTATTGTTGATGACCTTTTTGGGCAGCAGAGACAAGAGGCGATACGGTTTTGCCACATGCTGAGAGATTATCAGAAGCGTACAGGGAGAAAATTGGATGCCACGGTGCAGATACGTTTGGATAAAGCTCATGATACTGAGCTCCTTGCAGCAATGCGTGAGGCAGGTATCAGCTTGGTATGCATTGGTTTTGAGTCACCGATCGCAGAAGAATTGCATGCAATGAATAAAAATATAAACCCGAAAGATATGATATCTCTTACAAAAATATTTCATACATTTGGTTTTTTGGTACACGGGATGTTTATTTTTGGATATCCAATGCAGGAAGGCGTTGATTTTAAGATGTCGGCACAGGAACGGGTAAAACATTATAAAAATTTTATTAGAAAGGCAAAACTTGATACGATACAGATACTGATAGCTGGACCTCTTCCCGGGACAGATTTGACGCGTAGGCTCAAGAAACAAAACAGGGTCTACTCTGTTAAAGATGTAGGGTGGGAATATTATGACGGGAATTTTCCTCTCTTTGAGCCGGATGCACCGCTCAGCGCTGAAGAGATACATGCATCTGTCAAACAGATCATGAGTGGATTTTATCGGTTTCAATACTTGTTTGGTGTTGTTGTGAATATATTTTCATTCCCCTATTTGATACTGTTTTTGCATGACATTAAATCGGGATGGAGGAAATGGTATCGCTCATGGCGTAACGCGTTGATTCGTTTTGGCGGCTGGGTTATTATGAAGCGGTGGACAACAGCATTTAAAAAGGACGGGTTTTCACAAAAAATACTCAAGGCAAAAGATAATTTAAAGAGATCATAAAACGGCATTCAGAAAGTCGGGTTAAATACAGATGGAACATAAGATTATACCAGTTACAAATAAAGAAAATATTCCTGAGGAATATCGTGATAATCCTATAGGGTTATTGTTTGAATATCATAACTTAAATCGTCAGTATGATACATATTTACAGGCGCAGCTCTTGATAGGCATGTGTATGGATAGTCGCAAACATCTTCATATCCCTCCCAACTTTGCATATATTATACGTTCCGGAGGAGCAAACTTACGCTATAGTGAGTTTAAAGTCGCGTACGCGATTGCTGTAGGAAAGGTGAGTCATATCGCATTGATCGGTCATAATAATTGCGCAATGGTTAATTTAGCGTCTAAAAAAGAAGAGTTTATTAACGGTTTAGTTGATAGGGCCGGGTGGAGTAGGGGAGCGGCTGAGGAGTGTTTTATGAACCATGCTCCGAAGTTTGAAATAGGCAATGAAATAGAATTTATTGTCAGTGAAACAAATAGGTTGAGAAAGAAATATCCTAAGATCATGGTTGCTTCCCTGTATTACAAAGTTGAAGACAATAAGTTGTACTTCATTAGCGAAAGCTGAAAAATAAGGATTTTTCGTGAAACCCTCACAAGAAATACTGTCTGAGCAATGCGAAAAATGCGGTGCAAGCGAAATGGAAATGGTTGTACGCAAAAAATGGGCGCCACGTATTGGATACCTTCTTATATATTTAGTAATAGCAATAATCTTCTTTAGTCTTTACGGTACGTTCTCTTCTCGATACAGTTCTGATAACGTGATGCTTTTTTTTGTTGGCCTAACACCGCTTGTTGTCGCACCACTTATTATTGAGTTAAGACACAAAAAGATCGTTATGGGGCAGAAATGTTCACAGTGTAATTATTTTCAAAGCGATAAAAGCATTAATACATAAGGGAGGGTATATGGAATCATCACTGTTTCTCGCAAAGATTCTTGGTCCGTACTTAGTTATCGTAACGGCCGGAATCTTGTTTAATCTCAAGACATATCAGAGAATAATCGATGGGTTTCAGCAAAATGCGGCGTTAACATACATCGGCGGCATGCTCGCACTTATTTCGGGGCTTCTCATTGTGGTTTTTCACAACGTGTGGGCCATGAACTGGACGCTCATTATCACCCTTATCGGTTGGAGCGCTCTTATCAAAGGGATATTCCTTATTATGTTTCCAACCCTAATGCTCAAAGCAGCGGATTATCAACGTAATATGAGAGTCGTGATGGCAATATCGCTTATAATATTTTTTGGGCTTGGTGTAATATTGTGCGTTAATGGATATGCTTCTTAAGAGACCCTCCGGGTCTTTTAAACTGATATTATCAGAAATACCTATATGATAAATATGCGCTATGCAATACTCAGAATGAAGCAGATAATAAAAGAACTTGGGATTCCTGGCTCTTTTATGTATGCATTGCAATATATAGTATCTCGTATGCTCAATACAATCGAAGAAATAAAGAGTTCCGTGATTGGTCATGCCCTGTCAGATGGTCTCATATCATATATAGAATATAGAATATTAAAAAAACAGTATCCTTCTTATTATAAAGGAAGATGGCGATATATCAAATATGTGCTGGGCATTATCAGTGAAGTTAATCCCGAGAGTGTTTTAGAGCTTGGCCCGCATCATATACCTTTAGTGAAAGGGTCGGACACGATGAATATCGATGATTGTCACATAAAGCCAACCTTTATGCATGATGCGCGAATAACACCGTGGCCGGTAGAAGATAACGCCTATGACATGTTTATTGCGCTTCAGGTATGGGAGCATCTCGGGGATAAGCAAGCCGAAGCCTTTCAAGAAGTAATGCGCATAGCGAGATCTGCCATACTAAGTTTTCCGTATAAACGCTGCTGTCCCAGGAATTGCCATCATAATGTTGATGAAAAAATCATTTCAAAATGGACATGTCACAAAAAACCTGAGAAAATTATCAATACAGGCTTGGAAATAATCTATTTTTTTACATTTTAAATTAGTGAAAGGCAGAGTATGAAAGCAAAACATAAAAATACTTTTATTGGCAGGTTGCCACATAATGAGGATCTTCTTGGTGCGCTTACAGATGTGTGCAAAAAAAAGAATATACAGTTAGGGACGATTTCTGTTATCGGGGCAGTGAGCAATGTCGTCCTAGGGTATTACGATCAGGATAAGAGAACCTACGGTGAGTCCGTGCGCCTGACTGAAAAAATGGAAATCGTATCCTGCAGCGGGAACATATCACTTAAAGATGATGAAATATTTGTGCATGCGCATGTTTCTGTCGCTGACAGCCGCGGGATATGTTATGGCGGGCACCTTATGAACGGCACGATAGTATTTGCCGCTGAATACCATATAACAGAATTAGACGGAAAATTACTAATACGAAAACCTGATAATCAAACAGGATTGAACCTTTGGAGTGAATAATGGGCGAATTCTTATTTATTATTCTTGTTGTTTTGGTTGTTGCGCGCATTGCAGGGAGTATTGCCCGCAAGCTCGGACAGCTTCCGATACTCGGTGAGCTTATAGCAGGCGTTGTTTTAGGTGTTATAACGCTCTATGGCCCCTTCAGTCATTATGCAGAGATCGAGCTTTCAAAAGAATTCAAAATACTCGCTGATCTGGGCATTTTCTTTTTAATGCTCATGGCGGGCATGGAGATAGAAATAAAGGAACTGGTAAAAGCTTCAAAGGCGGGTTTGTTGGTTGCTTTCGGCGGTGTTGTCCTGCCGATAGTGCTCGGCGTATCGCTTGGTATGGCAGTTTTGCCCGCATCACACCTTAAGCTTGTGCAGTGTTTGTTTTTGGGCGTCGTCTTGTCGATAACTGCTATACCGGCTTTAAGCAGAGTCTTGATCGAGCTTGACCTGCTGAAAACGCGTATGGGGCACACGCTCATAAGCGCCGCCATTATTGATGACATTATCGGCCTGTTGCTGCTTTCCATAGTCATGGGATTAATGAAAGACGGCGCGGTCCTTTCACTCGGTGTGTTTGGCCTGCTTTTGGCGAAGATCACCGTCTTTTTTATTGCGGCATTCTTGTATGGCCGTTTTATCATGCCGCTTTGCGTAAAGCATCTGTCCCGTTTAAAGATCGTTGAGGTAGAATTCAGTTTTGTTCTTGTGAGCGCGTTTGCCATGGGGCTTCTGGCAGAATACGCGCACATGCACTTTATTATAGGTGCTTTAGTTACCGGTATGTTAGTGAACAAGGAAGTATTCAGTGAAGGGATTGTAGAAAGCGTCAAACAGAAATTGTCTGCTGTAACCCTTGGATTTTTCGCGCCACTCTTTTTTGTGTTTGTCGGGCTGCATGTCGATATAGGGGCGATCGGCAAAGCGCCATTATTTGCGATCGCATTATTATTTTTTGCGATCATTGGAAAGGTTGTCGGCGCGGGTGTTCCCGCGCGAATGCTGGGTTTTTCATGGCGTGAAAGTATCTCTATGGGGTTTGGTATGAACGGACGTGGCGCGGTAGAGCTCGTTGTAGCCGCTGTCGCGCTTGAAATGGGTCTCTTTACTCAGCAGGGACCGGTCACACCGCTTCTAGGATCGGTATTTTCGAGCATTATCATTATGACCATTATCACCACGCTTTTGGTGCCCTTCGGGATGAAATTATTCTTACCACCTGCAGAAAAATAAAGGGGTATACCTTTTATTTAGTTCGGAGTTGGGAGTCTGGAGTTCGGAGAATAAAGCGAAAATCGTTAGTTCGGAGTAATTAAAGGAGCGAAGCTCCCTTTTTTATTTCACGTTTCAGAATCTTTCCTGTTGATGTGCGCGGTAAGTCTTGTTCGATATTAATTTTGTGAGGGATCTTGTATGTGGCAAGCTTGTCCTTACAGAATCGTTTGAGTTCCGGAGCTGTTGCTCTTTTGCCTTCTTTCAATGTTACATATGCGACAGGGAGTTCACCTCTATGAGGATCTTTCATGCCTATAATTGCAGCGTCTTGTATCGCGGGATGTCTGTAAAGGACCTGTTCTATTTCACGGGGATAAATATTCAATCCGTGTGAAAGGATCATATCTTTTTTTCTATCAAGGATATAAATGTATCCATCTTCATCAACTTTACCGATATCACCGGTATGGAGCCATCCATCAACCAATGTTTGTGCTGTCGCTTCAGGATTATTATAATATTCTCTCATGACATTAGGACCCATAACGCAAATTTCCCCTGATTCACCAATAGGTACTTCATTATTGCTATCATCAACGATTTTTACCTTAACACTTGTTAGTGGTGGCCCGACAGAACTGACTTTGCGCTGGCCATGCAAAGGATTTACTGACACAACCGGAGATGATTCTGACAAGCCGTATCCTTCCATAAGTGGCAGGCCGGTATTTTCCTCGAATTTAGTTAACACTTCTTCTGATAATGGTGCAGACCCCGATATGCAAAATCGTATAGCAATAAGCTTTTTAACTATCCAGGGAAGTTTCTTTTCTCCGAGCAGATGATATATTTGTGGTATACCCACAAAAGCGGTTATTCGTTTAAAGAGTATAGTCTTAAGAACTTTATCAAATGGTTTCACTGATTTTAATATAACGATAGATGCTCCCATAGATAACGGTAATAGCAAGCATACGGTCATAGTAAACGAGTGAAACATAGGTAAAAACACTATGAATCGGTCACGTTTTGTAAGGTGTAAGATTTTGTTACAGTCAGCAATATTTGATGTGAGATTGTTATGTGTAAGGACAGCGGCTTTTGGGTTCCCTGTTGTTCCTGAAGTATATATCAGTACCGCAACATCGTCAGGTATAATAAATTCAGAGTGATAATGACCTGTTGCGAGAATATATTCTAAGGGAAAATAGTTTTCTTTATGTTCTGTACCGGTATGAATAATAGTAATCGGGGTATCAATATCTTTTACGGCTGTTTTAACACGTTCTATAAGATCGTCTGTTGTTATGATGACCTTTGCACCGGAATCTTCAATAATAAATTTTATTTCTTCAGGAGCTAAAAACGTGTTTACCGGGACAACCCATGCACCGGTCTTTAAAATGCCAAAAAATGTGGGAATGAAGTCCGGCCCATTTGTCATGAGGAGGCATACACGATCATCTTTCTTTATTTCACAGGTTTCTTGCAATCCTCCAGCAATTTTTTCTGAAAGAATCTTTAAATCAGCGTAAGTGACCTTATTTTTTTCATAAAAATAGGCCGGGTGATTGCTGTAATTTGATACGCTACGCTCCAGAAGTTCTATAAGTGTCATATATGTTTTTCCTCGCAAACACATATTAGCATAAAACGTATTTCCGTGACAAAATTAATTATTTTACTTTTCAGTCGATTTAATAGAAAATAGTATTAGTTCGGAGTCGGGAGTTTGGAGTTCGGAGGAAAAGATTTGCAGGGCGAAGCCCCGCGCTTCATATCTCTTGTTAGCTCACCCATTACAATAGTAGGTATGTATGAATGATAATGAACTATGCAATAAAAATTGTACCGCATGTCGTTTAGGGACACCACCTCTTGCAGAAGACGACATAAATGAATACATGAGCAAGATTTCATCTGATTGGAAACTTGTTGATACCTCACATATTGTAAGAGTGTTTACATTAAAGAATTTTACTGAGGCAATGACTTTTGTAAACAAAATTGCCGAGTGTGCTGAATCTGAAGGGCATCATCCTGATATAACAATCTCGTGGAATAAGGTGACGCTTATTTTAACGACACATGCAAGTAAAGGTCTTACAGAAAATGATTTTATTATGGCGTACAAAATAGATGATATAGCCAAATAAGGTGTGTATATATGCATAAGAGAATGAAGACGTTACAAGGGATATCAGCGGCTACCGGTATAGCGCTCGGAGTAACATGCGTATATACCGAAAAGGTTGATGAGGAGATACCGCATTACCTTATAAAAAAGAGCGATGTTGATGCCGAGATAAAGCGTTTTGATGACGCTATGAAAAAGGCGCGAAGTGTCTTGAACGATATACTTGAGGGATCAAATATCCTTTTTGATAGTAAAAATGCTGACGGCATTGTGCGAGCGTATCAAATGATGCTTGAAGACGTCAATATCTATAAAAAAGCAGTGAGTTTAGTACGGACAAAATTGGTAAATGCTGAGCATGCCGTGTCCGATGCTTATGGAGAATATATTGATAAGCTCAGAGAAAAAAAGATGCATTTTGCTGAGATTGCTCAGGATATTATAGATGTCAGGAATCGTATCCTCACATCGTTTGTTGGTGAAAAAGGTGAATTTGCATGTTCTGTAGGAAAAAAACAGCCGGTTGTTGTTGTTTCTAAACAGCTTACGCCAACAATGGTGATGGAAATACCCCGAGAGAATGTTCTGGCATTTGTCACTGAAGAAGGAGGGCTCACAACCCATGCGAGTATTCTTGCAAGAAGTTTTGGTGTGCCGATAGTGTTTAATGTGCCGGTAGAAGAGGCGATTAAGTGTGGGGACAATGTTATTGTTGATGGTTTGATCGGTAAAGTGATCGTAAACCCTGATACAGCGACAAAAAAATACTATAAAAACAAGCTTGAGAAGACGTCAAAAGTAAAAACTATTTGTGCTCTGCATAAAGATGAGCCGCCTACAACGAAACATGGCCAGCGGGTACTCTTAAAAATCAATATTACCACACCCGAAGAGATCATGCTGGTGAAGGATATTAATTATGATGGTGTAGGACTCCTGCGCACAGAGTTTTTATTTGCGAAAAGCACCGAAGCCCCGTCCGAAGACGAACAGTTCTCTCTCTTTAAGTATGTATTAGAGCGCTCTCAAGGAAAGCCGATAACAGTGCGCTTACTTGATATCGGTGGAGATAAGTTGCCGCCATATTTGCATTTGCCGCCACAGGATAATCCTGAACTGGGTGTGCGAGGTTCGCGAGCACTTGATTTCTTTTATGATATCTATGTCGCGCAGATGAAAGCTATCCTGCGTAGTTCATTGTATGGTGATATACGGATCTTGTACCCGATGGTTTCAGATATAAATGATCTCAACTCATTTAAAAAGGTGCTTGATAAAGCAAAGAGCATATTAAAGAAGGAAAAGAAACCGTTCAAAGATGACATTAAAGAAGGTGTTATGATAGAAACACCGTCTGCTGCTCTAATGGCAGATAGACTACTGGCAGATTCTGATTTTGCGAACATTGGGTCAAATGATCTTCTGCAGTATACGCTTGCAGCGTCACGAGGAAATGTATTTGTTGAAAGCAGGTATCATGTGATGCATCCTGCACTCATTCAATTAATCGAACATATTGTTAAAGCGGGTGAAAAGCAAAAAAAAGAAATTTGTATATGCGGTGAGATAGCGTGTTTTGAAGATTTTTATCCTGTCCTCTTAAGTGCTGGGCTAACCAGTTTTAGTGTTGCTGTATCAAAATACGAAGATATTAAATGTCATTTGCTTGGATTATCAAAACCGCGTACAACTTTGTTAAAAGATTTTTACGCGCAAGACACAAAAGAAGAGATCGATACGTTTTTTGCCAAACAGGAATAGATAATGCCTTTAGACAATGTCGTATTTGCATTTGTATTAACTTTATGTGCAGGGCTGGCAACAGGTATTGGCGGCGCGATTGCGTTTCTTGCAAAAAGGACCAATACTAAACTGCTTTCATTTGCACTAGGTTTGTCTGCAGGCGTAATGATCTATGTTTCTTTTGTCGAGATACTCTTTAAAGCAAAAGAAGCTCTTGTTCTGCAGTTAGGCAATGCATATGGCGGATGGGCCACCATTGGGTCATTTTTTGGAGGGATAGCATTTATCGGGATTATCGATATGCTTGTTCCTGCATTCGAAAATCCGCATGAACTGCGCAGGGTTGAAGAAGTTGACGATAGTCAGCAAATGGAGAAACAAAGAAAACTGTATCGCATGGGAATATTTTCTGCGATAGCAATAGCG
The DNA here is from genome assembly GCA_030765405.1 of Candidatus Ancaeobacter aquaticus. Classification (NCBI taxonomy): domain Bacteria; kingdom Pseudomonadati; phylum Candidatus Auribacterota; class Candidatus Ancaeobacteria; order Candidatus Ancaeobacterales; family Candidatus Ancaeobacteraceae; genus Candidatus Ancaeobacter; species Candidatus Ancaeobacter aquaticus. The sequence goes on from JAVCCP010000030.1 coordinate 12,565, forward strand.
ATACATAATTTTCCTGAAGGGTTAGCAACATTCGCTGCGGCTTTAAAGGATCCGCAAATCGGTTTTCCTATAGCGATAGCAATAGCGATACATAATATTCCTGAGGGAATAGCAATAGCAATACCGATATATTATGCTGTTGGAAGTAAGAAAAAAGCGTTTTTTTATTCTTTCTTGTCAGGACTTGCAGAGCCGTTAGGTGCGCTGATCGGTTTTGGGTTTTTTCTTATGTTTTTTACCGATATAATGTTTGGTATAGTGTTTGCTGCAGTTGCGGGGATAATGGTATATATTTCGCTTGATGAGCTCTTGCCGGCCGCACGAGAATATGGAAAAGGACATCTTGCAATAGGTGGGTTGATTTGCGGCATGCTTATTATGGCGATAAGTCTCGTGTTGTTTCAATAGAATAAACAAAGGAGTGAAGCGCATATGAAGAAAAAAGATCTATTAAAGAAACAAATCAAACATATTGATATCACATCGTTTGACGCGACAAAAATCACTGATGCTATGGGACATATGTCTTTTACATCACGTGAAACTGCCCGCGCAACCGATCTCTTAAAAAAAATGGTTGGCGATAAGAAGGCGACAGTGTTTTTGGTCCTTGCGGGAAGCACCAGTGCCGGCGGATGCATGAAAGTGTATGCCGATATGGTGAAATACAACATGGTTGACGCGATCGTTGCCACCGGTGCATCGATTGTTGACATGGACTTTTTTGAAGCGCTTGGTTTTAAGCATTATAGCGCGCCTGAACAGATAGATGACAATTTGTTGCGTAAACTATACATTGATAGAATATATGATACCTATATCGATGAAGAACAGTTGCAGGTATGTGATCTTGTTACAAAAAAGATCGCAGATAATTTGGATCCGCGACCATATTCGTCACGTGAATTCATTAAAGAAATGGGTAAGTATTGCGTGAAACATGCCAAGAAAAAAGATTCGCTGGTTGAGACTGCGTACAAACATAATGTGCCGATCTTTTGCCCTGCGTTTACTGATTCGAGTGCTGGATTTGGTTTGGTTGCACATCAATGGGAAAACGCTGACAGGCATATGTCGATTGATTCAGTGAAAGATTTTCGTGAACTCACCATGATCAAGATGGAAGCAGGGGTGTCGGGTCTTTTTATGATAGGTGGTGGTGTGCCAAAGAATTTTGTGCAGGACACTGTTGTGTGTGCGGAAGTTCTCGGTAAAGAAGTGCCTATGCATAAGTATGCAGTACAGATCACGGTTGCGGACGTAAGAGATGGAGCGTGTTCGAGTTCGACTTTAAAAGAAGCCGCGTCATGGGGCAAAGTCGATACGGTATACGAACAAATGGTGTATGCCGAAGCATCGTCTGTTGTTCCTCTTATTGTGAGCAGTGCCTATCACAGTAATGTCTGGAAAAAGAGAAAGAGAAGAAACTGGTCTAAACTGTTTGATTAATAGTTGAACAATAAAAATAATAGAAAGACGTTATGTATGAACGAGACGAGTCGTGACGAAAAATATATGGCACTGGCAATAGAGATAGCACTTGCTGGAATAGAAAAAGGGCAGTCTCCGTTTGGGGCTTGTATTGTTAAAGGTGATACGGTTATTAGTTGTGAACATAATGTGGTCTGGGATCAAACCGATATTACCGCACATGCTGAGATCCACGCTATACAAGTAGCATGCAAAGAACTGAATTCTGTTACCCTAGATGGATGCACAATATATTCTACCTGTGAGCCTTGTCCTATGTGTTTTAGTGCGATACACTGGGCACGTATATCAAAAATTGTTTTTGGAGCAAGTATCGCTGATGCAAAAGAATTTGGTTTTAACGAGCTTGAAATCGAAAACACAGAAATGAAAAAAATTGGTAACTCGGGTGTAGAAATTGTGAGTGGTGTATTAAGAGAAAAAAACATTACAGTATTTCAAAAATGGCACTCTGAGGAAAATCGTAAAGTGTATTAAAGTGAAAGGAGTAACGGATGCAATTATCACGTTATGAAAAGTTTGTTTATACCGGATGTCCCTGGTTTTTTGGTTTTATTTTAACTGTAAGCGGTATTGTTGTTCAACAAATGAGAGATGATGTGTTGCCGGGCCTTATCATGACGTCAGCCGGGTTGTTATGCTTTTGTTTTTATTGCCTTATCAGCATGCTTATAAAAGTACATTCTAACGACGAATAATTTAAAAGAATACAGAGATAATACACAATGGATATGCCGGGAATAGGTATAGTCTTTGATATTGAAGCGCTTGGCGGTGGATACTACGGATATCAGGCGTGGCGAATATTCATGAAACATATCGATCAAAAAAAGATCACCAATACCATTATCAAAGAAGGCGATACAAACAATACCTTGCATGGGCGTGAAAATGATTTTTGTATTGCGATATATGGACCGCTCCTAGACTGTGATTATATTTATGAAGCATTTGCTGCGTTAACTGATCAGGGGCTTGCACCAACATATAAACGATTTATTGTCCAACCGCAACTATCTCAGGAACCGTTACCAATCAGAGGAACAATTGATCTAGACGGATATTTTATTGCCGATGAATGGTTGCGAATAGATCATGACCTCTGTAAAGAAGCAGGATGGAAATATAGACCAGAAAAAGCACCCCCGGATCTCCCAAAAAATTTACAGGACGAGCTCGATGTTATGAGCGCATAAAAAGCAATTGATAGATACGGCGAAATGATGTATAAGTACTGTAAAGATAAGGCTATATATGGATAATAAAAGAAATGTAACTGTCGGTCTTGTGCAGATGTCGTGCAAAGATAATACGGCATCTAATTTAGATAAAGCTAAGAAACTTATTGTAGCAGCAGCTGAAAAAGGCGCACAGATAATTTGTCTACAAGAACTGTTCCAATCGATATACTTTTGTCAGACAGAAGATATCGCAAACTTTGATTGTGCTATAGCGGTAGATGAAAAAAGTCCCATGGTGCAGGAATTGGGCGATATTGCATCACGATACAATGTAGTGATTGTTTCAAGTGTATTTGAAAAGAGGGCAGAAGGGGTTTATCACAACACAGCGTTTGTTGTTGATGCAGACGGAAAATATCTTGGTAAATATCGTAAAATGCATATTCCTGATGATCCGCATTATTATGAAAAATTTTATTTTGCTCCGGGTGATTTGGGCTACAAAGTATTTAAGACAAAGTATGCCGATATAGGTGTATTGATATGCTGGGATCAATGGTATCCGGAAGCTGCACGGTTAACAGCGCTTAATGGCGCTGAAATTATCTTTTACCCTACAGCAATAGGGTGGCTTCCATGTGATAAGAAAGAGTATGGATTTCAGCAGCATAATGCGTGGGAAACAATACAAAGGTCTCATGCGATCGCAAACGGATGCTATGTAGCCGCAACGAACAGAGTAGGTTTTGAAAAAAGTCCTGACGGTAAAGAAGGAATAGAGTTTTGGGGGCAGAGTTTTGTAGCGGGAACATCAGGCGAGATACTCGAAAAAGCGTCATGTGACAAAGAAGAAATTGTTACCGCGACACTTGATCTTACCAATGTTAAGACAACGCGTGTCATGTGGCCATTTTTACGTGACCGAAGAATAGATAGCTATAGCGATATAGTGAAGCGATTCATAGAAAAGAAAGGTAAGTAGGCCAGTGCATGAGCAATAATAGCAAACATCCCGTACAGCTTGGATATACAATGCCAGCAGAGTGGGAACCACATTATGGTACGTGGCTTTCATATCCGCATGCACCGGAAACATTTTTTGATAAACTTGATAGTGTGAGAAACACCTATTGTGAAATGATAAAGATCATTGCTGAAGGTGAGCAGGTACACGTTAACGTTAATGACGAAGAGATGAAAAAAGATCTTGAGAAAAGGCTTGCTGACAATAAGGTAACGAAAAATGTGCATATACATCTTTTTCCTACTGATGATGCATGGTGTCGTGATCACGGAGCAATATTTGTAAAGAATGTAGAACGAGGAGAACTTGCCGCAACAGTATGGAAATTTAATTCATGGGGCGAGAAATATCCATATAAAAAAGATGCAAAGATAGCGAAAAAGATGGCTGATACATTCAAACTGAAATCATTTGATAGTAAACTGGTTTTTGAAGGTGGATCAATAGATGTTAATGGAAACGGAGTTTTGCTTACAACTGAATCGTGCCTGCTTAATCCGAACAGAAACATGGATTTGAGCCGAGAAGATATTGAAAAAGTCCTGCAAAATTATTTCGGTGTGAAAAAAGTCTTATGGCTCGGTGAAGGTATTGAAGGTGATGATACGGACGGTCACATAGATGATATATCACGGTTTGTGAATGAGAACACCATTGTAACGGTCATAGAAAAAGATGAAAACGATATAAATTTCGAACCCCTCAAAGATAATCTCGAGAGATTAATCACCTACACTGATTGTGAGGGAAAACCATTTAGTATTGTTACCTTGCCAATGCCTGATTCCATTATTGCCGACGGAAAACAAATGCCGGCAAGCTACGCAAACTTTTATATCGCGAATGCCGCGGTAATAGTACCGATGTTTGATTGTAAACATGATAAAACAGTACTTGAAATATTAAGAAGATATTTTCCTGATAGAAAAGTTGTGGGGTTACCTGCATCAGATGTTGTTTTAGGTTTTGGAGCGTTTCACTGCTTAACACAGCAAATACCAAAATAGAGTGGTATCTATTATTGTTTGTTAGAAATGGTAGTGATCACTAACTATGAAAATGGAGGAGAGATGAAAATCAAGTTATCAATACTTATGCTTATCGCATTTGTTTTCTCAGTATGCAGTCAATGTTATGCGGATAAAAATGTCTATATTGAATATATCCTTGATGCATCGAACAGCATGAATGAAACACTCCCTGACGGGCAGAAAAAAATAGACGCGGCAAAAACGATAATGAGTAATCTTATCGATAATATTTATTCCGAGACAAAAGATACCAATGTCGGATTAAGAATATATGGTGCGAACTTTGACGGAAAGCAGGAGAAAAAAGCAGCATGTCTTGATTCTGTTCTGGTGGTGCCTATTAGTCCGATTGACGCAAATCTATTAAAACAAAAAATCGCTTCAACAAACGCGGCAGGATATACCCCGATAGCTCATTCACTTGAACTTGCGGCACAGGATTTTAAAAAAGGTAAGAGTGATAAAAATAGTATGGTTCTGGTCAGTGACGGTATTGAAACATGTGGCGGTGATCCTATCGCGGTCGCAAAGAAACTTATTGCTCAAGGTTTTAATGTAAAGATCTATACGATCGGATTTGTTGTCGATGAAAAAGCTAAGGCCCAGCTTAAAGGGATAGCCGCGGCTACAGGCGGTAAATATTTTGACGCAAAAGATGCTGATCAACTAAAAAAATCATTGGAAGAAATCAAGAATCGTTCTTTTGAGGGGTATGAAGCGTCAGGTAAAGATGTAACACCAACATTATGGATAGCAAACGCCCCTGAAATTGAAAAAGGTGATTATAAGGGCACTTTAGCAATGCAAGAAGCGAAGTTTTATAAAGCAAAAGTCTATAAGGATCAGACTATTAAAACATCTATGATCGTTAAGAAAACACCGTATGGCGCGTCGAACAATGTTATTCATCAGACATTTGCCGTGAAATTATTTGATAATGATCTTAATGAAGTCGCGTTTGAAAGCAAGGATGTTGAAGGTAATCCGGACGACGTTGTTACCTTTAAAGCGACCTGGAAAGCAGATAAGGACGGGTGGGTGTATATAGCGTGCGCGGCATCAAAGAACCATGATTGGAAAGGTGCACCGATAAAATTATATCCGGAAGATAGTGTACCGGCACCTTCTCAGTATACGTTGAAACTTAAAGTAAAGGGTAAAGCTCCTGAAAAACCAAACCCTGTAGCTTTTAAAAAGTATCCAGAAGCGGAAGATAAGGGCGGCGTGAACTTTGAGAGCGCATCAGAAATAAAGGTAAATGATTTTGTTATGGGGGACATATATCTTACAGAATCACGATATTATAAGATACCGGTTTCCGAAGGTATTGAAAAGCTTATGATAAGTGCAGTAGTAAAAAAACCATGGTACCAGGCAAATAATGATGTGATCAATATGACATATAGTCTCAAGATATTTGATGAAGATTGGGTTGAAATGAAAGCGGATGCAGCTATCATAGCATGGAACCCCTCAGAACCGTCTTCCATAGTATTGAGTGTTGACGTAGAAGATAACGACGAGATTTATTTCTCGCTTAACTCAAGTGATAATCATGGTTCTCGCGGTGCAAGCGATAAGGTAGGTGTATATCCAAAAGATTTCCAGGGTAAACCAGAAAATTATTCAGTGTTAGTTCAATAAAAAAAGCAAAGGAGGCAGTATGAAAACATTATTTGGTCTTTTAGTATTGGTTCTTGATATAGTTGCAATCGTAGATTGTATAAAAGGCTCTCTACCCAAAGGGAAGAAGATCCTTTGGATCATCTTAATCATACTTCTTCCTGTTGTTGGTATGATTCTTTACTTTTTGCTTGGAAAACAGAAATAATAAATAATATCGAAGAGTAAGAAAAAATATCGAAGATATGGAGAGGTCGCATAGTCTGGCTTAGTGCGCTGTGATCTGAAAGCTTTACTGAGAATAACACGGGGAAACTATCTTTTTTGGTAGCTATAATTAAGTATCCTGTCCCCTTAATTATTAAGTGACATTTATGAAGATAACAATATTAATCGACAACAATACATTAATAGATAGGTACCTTCTTGGAGAACCAGGGGTATCGTATTTAATTCAAGACGGAAATAGACAAGTATTATTTGATGTTGGTTACTCTAACGCCTTTATTATCAATGCTAAAAAGCTGAATTTAAATTTACTGCAAAGCGATTATCTTGTTCTTTCTCATGGACATTTAGATCATACGTGGGGGCTTGATCCACTTTTAAAAATGTATACTGAAGCAAAAATTGAATCAGTACCCTTTACGAATCCAACCTTAATAGCTCATCCAAATGTATTCGAAACAAAGACTGTAGATGGTTTAAATGAAATCGGCTGTACAATTTCTAAATGCAAGCTTGATCAACACTTTGAGATGAATTTAACAAAGGAACCTTTTTGGTTGTCGGATAAATTAGTTTTTCTTGGTGAAATAGAAAGATCAAACAATTTTGAAAACAAAGTACCTATTGGAAAAGTTCATTCCAAGGATGGAATAAAAGATGATTTTCTATTAGATGATACAGCATTGGCCTATAAGGGGAGTGAAGGATTGATAGTTATTACGGGTTGTTCTCATTCTGGGATTTGTAATATTGTAGAATATGCCAAAAAGGTTTGTGATGAGAATAGTGTTGTTGACGTTATTGGTGGATTTCATTTAATGCAGCCTTCTCAAGAACAATTGAAATGTACCGTCGATTATTTTCAAAAGTTAAAATCGAAAGAGCTGCATCCTTGTCATTGTGTAGACTTAAATTCAAAAATCGCTTTGTCAAAGGTGGCAAATTTAAAAGAAGTTGGCGTTGGGCTGTCTATTGAATATAGTTAATATGTTATCAAGGGCACAAATATTTATTATTGGAGAGGTCGCATAGCCTGGCTTAGTGCGCACGCTTGGAAAGCGTGTGATCAGAAATGATCCGGGGGTTCGAATCCCCCCCTCTCCGCCACTGAGACTGTAAAAGTCACAAGCGAAGCAATGTGAATTGAATGAGTGCTTAAAAAATAACAAAGGAGGTTTATTATGTCAGTAGAAAATGCCAGAGCATATATTCAAAAATTTAAGTCAGACCGAGAGTTCTGCAATCAGTTGAATGAAGCAAAAACAAAAGAAGAACGCTTGAAAATTGCTAAAGAAGCAGGATTAGAGTTTACAGAGGAGGAATACAAAACTGTTACCTCCGAACTCCCCAATTGGACTATTGACAAATGGTTGGAAGCAAGACGAGCTTATGATAAGTTTGAGACAAGTTGGCTGGCTCGCGAATTTAGTCCTTGGTGGGTTAAGTAAGGGCTCTGAAATACAATAAAAAATAGAGACTGTCCCTATTTAATTCCGGAAATCGTACAGCGATTTTTAGATTGGAAGTAGTCTTTTCACCGACCCGATATGTCGGGGTGGGTGGGGGTGATAACCGTGTTCCACCGCGTAGGAGTCACTTTGTGCCACCTACGTGGAGTAACACTACAACGCCCGCGGTGTATAAAATAAAACCGTTTTATTGCACAGGAAAGGTTAAACAATGTTTAATATGAAAAAAACAGTAATACCTTTTCTTTTTCTTCTCCTCTTTCTCTCAACAACTGCGCATGCAGAGAGGGTGCTTACATTAGATACAGCGCTCATGACAGCATATAAAGATAATCCCCGCATGATTGAAGCAAGAGAATCTATTCTTTCCTCAAAAGGCGATAAGATATCAACCATGGCTCTTTCTGATCCTGAAATAAGTTTTGATATCGGCGGTCTCAAAAAGGAACATGGCCAGCGCATCGTAAACCTTGATAAATTTGATGTGTCACAAGATTTTGATCCTATAGGTGTTTACTGGCTTAAAAACATGGTAGCATCAAACGATATTCTGATCGAAGAAGAAGGGTTAAAATCAGTATGGAGTGCAATATATGTTGAAGTGAGAGAAGCATACACTAAATTGATACTTGATAAAAAAAGAGAAGAATTAGCTCTGGAAAATCTCATTATTCTGAGACAGTTTTTTAGTAAGGTGCAACTTCGCTATAAGTCAGGCTCAGCACTTAAAAATGATGTTCAAAGAGCAAAAATCGAAACGCTTACAGCTGAAACAGAATATCTCTTTGTCGAAAAAGCAATTAAAACAGATAAAGCAAAATTAAATGTACTCATGGGAAGATCACTTACAGAGCCTATTCTTATAGAAGAAGAACTTGAAGCTGATAAGCTAACGCTTAACCTGAAAGAATTGCAAGAAATGGCTTTTTCAAGAAACCCGTACCTTAAAAAGGAACAACTCATTTTAGATTCGAAAGATAAAAAAGTAGCAATGGAACACCTGAACCGTTTTCCGGCACCTTTTGTTGGTTTTGAAAGAATGATGGCTGATTATGATAATGACTATACAATTATTTTAGGTATGACCGTGCCTTTATGGGATCTGAATCAGGGAGAAGTGAAGAAAGCTGAAGCGCAGAAGAAAATCCAGCAGGCACGAAAAAATGGTCTTAAAAAAATAATTGCATATAATGTGTATGAAGCGTTTCTTGACGCTGAATTGTCTCAAAGGCAATTGGAGATACTTACAAAATCAATTGAAGAAGCCAATGAGCTCCTTCGACTGGCAAATCTAAAATATGGTGAAGGAGAAATAGATTTTATCAATTATCTTGATCAGGTACGAACAGCAACACAAACCAGAACAAGATACTATCAAGGTCTTTTCGACTTTAATAATGCTATAACCAAGTTAGAAAAGATAGTGTATAGATCGGTTAGAGAGGAGAACTATTTAAAATGAAGATACTAAAAATATTCGTAATTATTATATTTTCATTCGCTATTGGTGGCGCTGTAACGTATCAATATCTATCTCAAGAAAAGGGCGGGCATGAGCTTCATGATGAACATGGTCATGAGGATGAGCACGGTGAACATAAAGGTATATCAGATGAACAATCACTTGATGAGAAGGTTCAGAAACTGATCGGGGTTAAAATAGGTAAAGCAGTGCGCAGGAAGATACGAAATGAAGTATCTGTGATAGGTCATATTGCTCAGGATACTGAATTTATATACAACATAGTACCGGAAGGTTCAGGAGAAATAATAACATGCAACGCTGAAATTGGTTCTTTTGTTAATAAAGGAGATGTTGTGTGTACTATCAAGAAAAAAGGGCCTGATGGAAAGATGATGGAAGTGAAGGCGCCTGTATCTGGAGTAGTTGTTGGTGATTTTTCCAGTCCCGGAGATAAAGTAGATAAGATTTCTTCTGTACATGCAATTGCCGATCTATCAAAGCTATGGGCAATATTGAATGTATATGAAAAGGATATTGCTCAAATAAAATTAGGGCAGAAAGTTATTGCTCAATCAATAGCGTATCCGGAGAAAACTTTTGATGGAGAGATACTTTTTATCTCTCCGAGAGTAGATGAAAATACACGAACAATAAAAGTTCGTGCACTGGTAAAAAATCCTGAGTATCTCTTGAAATTAGGTATGTTCATTACCGCCGATATCATAATTGAATCAGACGATACATATCTCACCGTACCAAAATCAGCAGTATTTTCTTTTGCGAATAAGAAAATAGTTTTTGTTAAAACAGCACAGAATAAGTTTGAGACAAGAGATATAGAGATAATCGATGAAACGAAAAATGAAGTAGCAATAGGTAAAGGGATAAGCGAAAACGAAGCTGTTGTTGTTGATGGCGGTTTTCTCCTTAAATCAGAGGCATTGCGATCGCAGCTCGGATCGGGATGCGCAGAATAATAAAGGATCATATTTAGGTGGATAGATTTATTCAATTTGTATTAAAACAGCGCTTATTAGTAATTATGTGCTTAGTAGGGTTATTGGTCTGGGGAGTGTATTCCTGGTACAAAATACCGATAGATGCTTTTCCTGATGTAACGAATGTTCAGGTTATGGTACTTACCAATGCTGAAGGTCTGGCACCGGCAGAAGTCGAGAGGCTAATCACATACCCGATAGAAATAGAGATGAACGGATTACCGAATGTGAAGCTGATACGATCTCTCTCTAAATATGGATTAAGCCAGGTTGTCATCGTCTTTGAAGATAGTGTAGATATATATTTTGCTCGCCAACTTATTTTTGAGAGATTATCTAACGCAAAGAAAAACTTACCTGTAGGATATGAACCCGAACTGGGACCGGTGAGCACAGGGCTGGGAGAAATATTACAATACACATTAAAAACCGATGATGCGTCAGTAGATCTAACGGAACTACGCACCATTCAGGACTGGGTAATAAAACCACAGCTTCGTTCTGTTCCGGGAGTAACTGAGATTAATTCTTTTGGAGGGTTTGTTAAACAGTATCAGGTTGTCGTTGATCCCAAAAGATTACTCAAATATCAGATAAGTGTTAACGAGGTATATGAATCACTCCAAAATAATAATGCGAGTGCTCCCGCAAACTTTATTGTAAAAGGTGGAGAGCAAATCGTTACCAGAAGTGAAGGCCTCATCAACTCTGATAATGTCGAAGAAAACATTACAAGTATTGGCAATATTGTTATCACCACAAGAGAACATGTTCCTATATATCTCAAAGACATAGCTGATATACAGATCGGGCATGAGGTCCGACAGGGTGTAGTTACCCGTGACGCAAAAGGTGAAACGGTATGCGGTATGGTAATCATGCTCAAAGATTCTAATGCGCGATCAGTTGTTGATAGGGTCAAATCAAAAATATATGAAATTCAAAAAAGACTTCCTAAGGGGGTAACACTTGATGTGTTTTATGATCGTATGGAACTCATTGAGTCTTGTGTAGGCACGATATCAAAAGCGCTTTTACAGGGAGGATTTTTAGTTATCCTTGTGTTGTTTCTTTTTATTGGTAATTTGCGCTTAAGCGCAATAGTGTGTTTGTCGATACCTTTGACTGCTCTTATTTGTTTTATCCTTATGCGATATACCGGTGTGTCAGCAAATCTTATGTCTTTAGGAGGATTAGCTATCGCGATCGGTATGATCGTCGATGCAAATATTGTTGTCGGGGAAAACATTTACCGGCATTTATCAGAGGAAGATTCAGGAAAAGATAAAATCACCGTATGTATTGAGTCAGTTAAAGAAGTCGCCCGACCGGTATTATTTTCTATACTGATCATTATTTTGGTTTTTGTGCCTTTGTTCAGTTTACAGTCGATAGAAGGCAAGATGTTTAAGCCGCTTGCACTAACAATAATGTTTGCGATGATAGGTGCTCTCTTTGTTTCACTCACGATTACCCCGGTACTTTGTTCTTTACTTATAAAGCAGAGACGTACAACAAAAAAAGTACATTCTGGAATGCGTGTTATAAGAAAAATATATCTCGCTTTATTAGATGTGGCATTAAGACATAAAGTGACAACGGTCTCAATAGCTGCTCTTGCATTAATTGCTTCTATTATTGGTTTTAGATATGTGGGCTCAGAGTTTCTTCCTTATCTTGATGAAGGTGCTATCGCAATGAACGTTGTAAAGTATCCTACCGCTTCACTTGAAGAATCAAAAAGAATAGGCACAATAATCGAACAGAACTTATTAACATTTCCTGAAGTAAAGACGGTGGTAACAAAAACCGGTACAGCTGAAATCGCTGAAGATCCTATGGGTCCGGAACAGAATGATATTTTTATCATGCTTAAACCGCGATCACACTGGAAAGCAAAAAACAAAATGGAATTAATAGAACGCATTAGCGACAAGTTAAGTGTGATACCTGGATTAAAACTCAATTTTACCCAACCCATAGCTTTGAGGGTGAACGAGCTGATATCCGGTATTAAGTCTGATGTAGCGATTAAAGTATTCGGATATGATCTCAATATCCTTAAAGAAGAAGCTGAAGAAATAGAACACATTGTCGCCGGTATTGATGGCGCAAAAGATGTAAAGGTAGAACAGATTTCAGGCTTTTTACAATTAGATATAGATATCGACCGTAACGCCGTTGCCCGATACGGTATAAATGTCGATGATATTAATGAGATTGTAGAAAAAGCCGTTGGCGGAAAAACTGCCGGGATAGTGTACGAAAATGACAGGAGATTTAATATTTTTGTAAGATATCCAATCGAAAGCCGAAGAGATGAGAAGGCAATAGGAAATATTTTAATACCTGCACCTATTGGGCAGAATATTCCTTTAGCCCAACTTGCAAAGATACATATTAACGAAGTACCCGCGCAGATCAGCCGTGAAGCAAATATGCGACGCATTGTCGTTGAATGTAATGTGAGAGGTAGAGACATAGGGAGCTTTGTACGTGAGGCAAGAACAAAAATTGACAAGATTGAGAAAAATCTTCCACCAAATTATTTCATAAACTGGGGAGGACAATTTGAAAATCAGGAAAGAGCAATGAAAACACTTTCTGTTGTCGTGCCTGTGGTTATCTTAATGATATTTGTCATGCTTTTTACTGCGTTTGGTTCTGTTCGTCCGGCACTGTTAGTAATATTAAATCTACCTTTTGCTTTAGTAGGAGGGATATTTTTAGTTCTTCTCTTGAAAGTGACTTTAAGTGTATCTGCGGTGGTGGGCTTTATTGCTCTTTTTGGTATCGCGGTTGAAAACGGTATTGTTTTAGTAACATTCTTTTCACAGTTAAGAAAAAAAGGATTAGAGTTGAATGAAGCTATCCGTAAAGGATGTGAATTGCGCTTGAGACCTTTACTCTTAACTACTCTAACAACTATATTTGGATTAATACCATTATTATGGGCAACAGGTTCAGGAGCAGAGATACAAAAGCCTTTAGCGATCGTTGTTTTAGGAGGACTTATTTCGTCATGGTTTTTGACACTTATAGTTTTACCGTGCCTATATGAATGGATGGAGAGTAAGACATCGCTTCGCGAGTAGTAGATAGGAAACAATTAGAATAAATAGAGACTGTCCCTATTTATTTGTAGTTAAGAGGATTGGTAAATGTCAAATTATGTATACATAGCGACAAGCCTTGACGGATTTATCGCTACAAGTGATGGCGGATTAGATTGGCTGATGGAAATTCCTAATCCTGACAAAAGCGATTACGGGTATGCCGATTTTATTGATAGGGTTGATGCTTTAGTGATGGGGCGTAATACTTTTGAGAAAGTTTTAACGTTTGGTGAATGGTCTTATACTAAACATGTATTTGTATTAAGCAATAGCCTCACAGAGATTCCTGAAAATCTTACAGGTAAAGCAGAAATTATCACGGGCAATGTAACGGATGTGGTGAGAAAGTTGAATCAGCAGGGATATAGAAATTTATATATTGATGGTGGAAAAGTAATACAGAGTTTTTTGAAAGAGGATTTGATAGACGAACTAATTATTACCAGAATTCCAATTCTTCTTGGAAAAGGGATTCCTTTATTTGGTGATATTGATCAGAACTTAAAATTCAAACATACGAAAACAGAAGTATTGAATAATATGCTTGTGAAAAGTTGTTATTCAAGAGACCGAAAGATTTGATGCGGTATTCTCACCGCCCCGATACACCGGGGCGGTGTATGAAAACTGTAACCATCTAGCAAATAAACTGAAATAAGAGGAGGAAGTAATATGAACGTATTGGAAAATATTCCCTATAATGAAGATAGAATGGGTAGACGCAAGGTTGTTGATGAAAAACACCTTCTCGTTATGCAAATAGCGGTAAAACCCGGGCAGGTCGTGCCACCGCATAACGCTAATTCAAATGTGCATTTACTGGTTATGAGAGGAGATTTAACGGTTAATCTTGATGGTACGGATAGTAAGGTTAAAGAAGGCGATTTGTTACCGGTTGCATATCAAACGCCGATGACGGTTAGAAATAGTGGTAATGATGATGCCACGTTTTTGGTGTTTAAGACGCCTAATCCGACAGAAATGTGAAAGGAAACGGTATAATGAAAATAGGAATTATTATTGCGAGTAATGATGGTGAAACTTGCTGGAACGCTTTACGGTATGGCAATTTTGCTCTCGGGCAAGACGATGAAGTTAAAGTATTTTTCATGGGCAAGGGTGTTGAGTATCAGAAAGTTAGCACTAATACGTTTAACACTGTTGAACAAGCGGAAAAGCTTATGCAGGCAGGCGGTAAGATATATGCTTGTGGTAGCTGTATAAAGTCGAGAGAACAGGAAAGTTCTGAAATATGCCCTATTTCGACAATGAAGGATATGTACGAAATCGTTAAGGAAAGCGATAAAATCGTTACTTTTTAGATGTAGGCAGTAGAGTGGCGAAGTATTAATTGGTTTACCTAATATAAATGGTTGCAGCAACCATTTAACCCAATGACAGAAATTACTAATTAAAAGGAGGATATTATGCCAGAATTTGGATCACCTTTTGCGGGGTTAACAAAAGATAAAAAAATAAGTGAAGATGAATTGATCCGTGCAATCCGTTTTATGATTGCCGCAGAATACGAAGCGATTCAACTCTATATGCAACTTGCGGAATCCACCGACAACAAGCTTGCGCAGGAAGTGTTGAAAGATATTGCTGATGAAGAACGAGTTCATGCTGGAGAATTTTTGCGGTTATTGAAAGAATTATCTCCTGATGAACAAAAGTTTTACGATGAAGGAGCCGAAGAAGTTGAAGAAGAAATAGCAAAAAATAAAAAAGGATGAAGTTATAGAAGAAAATATTTATGAAAGAGTTCATATGCCGGTTATCGGTGAAATAGCCCCTTCATTTGAGGCGGATACAACTCAAGGGCCTATTAAGTTTCCTGAAGATTATAAAGATAAATGTATAAATGGTAGCTGCTACCATTTAGCTACCATTTATTGAAAAAGTTGAAGGAAGAACGTTTGGGTGTAAGAAACCTGGGCCAAAAAAGAGAGAGAATTAAGTGTTCTGTCCCGTGCGCCAAGAAAGCTAATGTAAGCAAGCTGGAAAACCAGCCCGACTAAAGCCTAACCAGCAGGTCGGTACAGAACTCAGCGCATAGTAAGGCAACGAATTATGCGA